>NZ_QHLI01000034.1 GCF_006864425.1 Campylobacter troglodytis
CTCTCTCAAACTAGCCTTGATTTCATAGTTAAAAACTCAAAGCATTTAAAGATTCTTTGTGCCTTAATTGAAAGCAAAAAAGTTGTTTTAAGCAATGAACTTCTGGATTTTATCATTATGCATCCAAAGGAGGTGCTTACCTGGCTAAACTCAACTGAGTTTAAGCAAAAATACCTTGACACAGACCACCCCTATCCTCCGCTTTTAAATCCTGCTTTGTTGAATGGAGAGGACTCTTTTGAGACTGAGGGCTTGGCAAATTCAAAGGGCAAGGGCGATACTAGCAGGGCTGAGAATGTGGGAAATTCAAGCAAGAAGGATGAGGTTTTGGCAGATAACAAAGCTGAGGCTTTGTCAAAGTCAAGTAAGCAAGATAGAGTTTTGATAAATTCAAGTAGCAATAATGAAACTCTTGCAAAGGCTCAAAATTCAGCCAACAAGCAAGACGAGAAATTGGAAAATTCAAAGGGCGAGGGCGAGGCTTACTTTAAGTATGGGGTTAGCAAGGATGAAGCCTTGTTAAATTCAAACAATAAAGATGAAGCCTTGTCAGGTAGCAAAGCTGAGGCTGTGGCAAATTCAAAGGGCGAGGGCGAGGGGTTTGCAAAAGCTGAAAATAAGTCAAGCGAAGAAAATGAGGCTTTGGCAACAAATACAACTCAATCAAATAAGGAAGTTTCAAATTTAGCCTACAAACAAAATGAGGCTTTGTCAAATTCAAGCAAACAAGATGAAGCTGTGGGAGATAACAAAGCTGAGGCTTTGACAAATTCAAACAGCAAAAACGAACAAGCTTTAGCAAAAAATTCAAGCACTAATTCATTAAAAACTCAAGCCTCTTCAAAGGATGAAATTCAAGCCGCATTAAAAACTCAAGCCCTCTCAAAAAGCGAACCTCAAATCCTCTCAAATGATAAAAGCAAATACAAAAACCCTGATTTAAGCTATGAAAAGATTCCAGCCTCTCTTGCTTGGCAGCTCAACTTGCCCTTGCCAACAAACTACAAGCTCATATTTCTTACCAACGGAGCAAGTGGTGCTGGTGCTATGATAGCCTTTTTAAAAGCTTGTGATTGTAGAGTACATGATAAGGTAGGACGTGAACCTTTTTTATGCTATGTGAGATCTTATGATTATTTAAGCTCACACAAAAAAGATGCCTTTGTGGTTTTAAGCTTGGTTGTAGAAGCGATCATCTTGTATCCAAAATTTTGCAATGATTTTAAAACACAAATAAACCCAGATAATCAAAAAGTCCTTAAACTACTAAACCTCATCACAAAGAAGGTGCCTTGTTTGTATGTAGCAAGGGATCCCATATCTCGCATGAAAACTATCATAAATCACATAAACAATCTACCCATTACCCCCATAATGAAAAGATTTAATCTCACAAGTGCTTATGAGAGATTATTTGTTAATTGTACTTATTTTGGCAAGGTGGCCACACCTTCTTTTAAGGGCTTAGAGCAGCCAAATGAGGTATCCTTTCTTTATACTAGATTATTAAGCGATTCTCCTTTGAATTTAATCAAAGATAGAATTAGTGAGCTTGTTTTAATAGAATTTAACCAGCTAAATGCAAACAATGCCTTTGACACAGTATGCAAGCTTGCAAATAAGCTTAAATTCAAAAAGCCCACAAATAAAGAACTTTTTAAGGATAGGGTGAGCTTTTTAAATGGGGGTGCTTTGACTACCTTGCCTATTACCTTATATGTACATGAGGATGATCTAGAAAATGTCCGTAATGATGAGAAGATGCTTGAAAATACAAGCTCCTTAAGCAAGGAGGGAGGCTTTGAGATTATCATAACCTTGAAAAATTATTTAAGCAAGGAAGAAAAGAAATTTGTGAATTTAGGCAAGGAACTTGCCCAAAAGATCATTATAGATGAGGCTGAGCTTTTAATACTCATAGCCAAAAATGAGCTAGAAAGATTAAAGGCAAACATCAAGCTTTATGAGCAAACAAAGGCTTATTTAAGAGGCTATATAAAGGCTGCTAGAAGCTATACAGCAAGGATTAGAAAGAGTTTAATCACAGAAAAAGATATACTTGATTATATGAGTAAAAACAAGGATAAAAGAGAATTTTATAAAAGGATCTTTGATAGGGAGTTAAACTATATAAAAAATAATTTTCCTCATTTTATGGATAAATTCACAGCCTATAAACACTTTCAAAGGATCTGTGAGAAAGATGCCTAAGATCTTGTTTGTTTTTATAAAAATTTAAGGACGATTGATACTTTTAGCTAAAATGACCTAGGATTTTATCTTATCAATTTTAATAAAATTTTATACAAATTTTCGTTTTTAACCTTGACATTAGATCGAAATTCACTCTCCTTCAAATGAAGGTAGAAAAATTCCCTTGCCGTGAAACCCCTTAATCTAGCCTTTGTAAGGTCCCCAGAAATTCACAATTGCATTGATATGATTTCATGAGTGTGCAAACTCGTTTTTAGAGTGTTTTACTCGGTAATGTGCCTTTGCTCCTTCTACTATGCAGTTGCGAGTCAAACGAAGCAAAAAATCCACCAAGACACCGTAGGCTTTGAAGCTCTCCTGTAAATTTCACTTTCTTTAAGCTCCATCAAGTCCCTTATCATAGGTAATAGCTCTTTGGCAGAGCAAGTGTTTGAGCGTATAAACTCGTGCGATTGCATTTTAGCATCCCTTCTCGCAGAGGGACAAGATGCTTAACGAAGTAAAAACACAGGTGTTTTCTTGCCAGCCCCACACCCTCGCTTGCTACGCACTCTTTTTACACCTTCTGCTAGCAGTTGCAAGACGAAACGAAGTAAAAAATAACTCTCATCAGCTTCGATTTCATCACTCATTTTTTAAATAAACTTCTTTTTGCTAATTTTCTCACACTTTTTAAGGGTAAAATGCGAATTTCTCGCACTATTTTATTTACGCAAGGGCGAGAAAACTTGCAAATTTTGGCGATTTTTTTGCCTCTAAATCAAGGCAGAAATACTTCAAAATTCCTTAAATCATATCTGCGAAATTTGGGAATTACACATATGCTTGTTTTTCATTGATAAAATCATAACTTCAAACTCCTTTATTAAAGTTTAGGTTATCTGAACCATCTTTTTTTGTTTTCGTGTGGATTTTAAACCTTTTAAATTCAGCTTAACTTAGCAAAAATTCTCAAAGAAAGATCTTAGTTTAAAAGATTAAAAGTGCTTGTTTTTGAGCTGTATTTGGTTTTAAGGTGTAGGGTGTAGGGCTTGTTGCTTGGCATCTTAGTCTTTATTAATTTTAAATCTTATCAACAAAATTTTAGCAAAAATTCGCTTATTTTACACACTCTTTCAATGCACGCAAAGCTTGTGCTAGCTTAGGCATAGCTTTACTCACAGTCCTTGCAGTATTTTTTAATTATGCGTTTTATTTCATCTTCATATTCTTTAGAATCATATACCATATTTATACAAAAATACAAGTTTTTAAATTTAACATTTTTATCAATATAATTTTTCAATTCTTCAAATGCCTCTTCTCCTACCACATTTCGTAAAAGTGCATTCTGCTCGTCTATTCGTCTAGCTTCAAGTGTATATGATCTTAGTTTTTTGGAATATCCCAAACAATAATCAAGCCCCCAAAATTTATAATACTTTTTGCCCTCTTTTTTGTAAATTTCAAGCTCCTCGCCTTGTTTATATATAAGCATCCTATAACCTTCTGTTGCCATTAAAATATTTACCATACACGCGATCGATACATACAATACGATTTTCTTATTCATTACTTTAACTCCTTTATTTTAGCTCCCAAAAATAAAAATCAGTTATATATTTGCTGTAATTACTTATTGGGTCTTTTAAATAATCATATCCATATAAATATGTTTCTTTTATATCATCATCAAGCTTATCATTCATTTTGAAATCCACAAATCCATCTACATCCCATAGCGTTGAATGTCTAATACGGTTTCCTTGCAATTTCATTGATACAACGCCCTTTTTATCAAAAGATTTGAGTATTTCAAACAATTTTCTATTTTCATCCTTGCTTACCATAGATATATGAAAATCCATTGAATGCTCTTTTTGTAATACTTTTTCAAAGCCTTTACCATAAGCTTTTGGTTCTTTCCAAATGATTTTTAAGGCTTCTATAAGCTTATCGACGGATATATAGTAGTAAGAACCATTTATTTTCCACCGTCCATCAGATTTTAGCTTGCTACTATTTGGATTTTTGTGAAATGGCACAAAACTATGATTTATCGCATAACTTACTCTTGTGGCACAAGTATTGTAGAGACTTTTTGGACTAGAGTTAAAGAAATTAAATAAAGCACTGCCAATTTTTTTGTAGATTTGACCTGACCTAGCATAATAAAGTTCGTCTAGTTCTAGATCAAGCCGTTCTTGCGTAATTTGTTTATTATAGTATTGTTGCAAAGCGATTTTATATCCTGTTACCCATTCATCAATACCAGTATCCGTAATTTCCACATAAGGTGTTAGCACTTCTTCAAAATTAGGTCTGCATACATTTGCTTCTATGCTTTTATTACCAACTCTAGCTATTATTTTACACTCGCTCATAATCACTCCTTAATCATTAAATACATTTTTTATGATAGATTTACCATTTTCATCTATTGTAGCTTGCATGTTAAATGTTTGGTTGTTGTGTTTTAATTCTATGTTTATAAGATCGCCTTTGTTGTAAGCTTGTGTAGCTAAATGCAAGTTAAGATCTTTTGTAAACCGTGTATTTTTGCCCTCTAATTTTATCATTTCTTTTCCATAACTAAAATACATTTCAAGGATTTCTTTAGATTCTACTCGCGATTTTGTCCTTTCTATCCCCTCCCATTCCCCTAAAAACCTCAAAGGTAGTTTAAATTCAACATTTACATAGCCTCTATTTATATCATCGCTTGTTAATTGAATTTTTTGTGAGGCTTTGTTGTTTGCCTCGTTCTTATTTGTCAAGGGAATAAAGGATAAATTCAACAAGCAAGGCTTGATTAAATTTTGCTTTGCTTGATTTATAAACACTTTCTTTTGCTTACTTTATAAGATCTTCGTTTAAATTTGTCCTTATGCTCATAGTGCTATCTTCTAATTTTGATCTGCTTGTTTAAGTGCTGATTGTAACAAAATATGCTTAGTTCTTGTGAGTGTTGATTATAGCAAAAGATGGGCGTGTCTTTTGTGATCTTGCCTTTGCTCTTTTTTTTCCTTTAAATTTATACACTTGCTATCTTTTTCTAAATCTTTTAACTTTATACCCTTGCTTTGAGCTTCAATTTCTTTTAAATTTATACCACTTAGGTGAATTTCAAACTTGAATTTTAAACTTGCCCGCTAAATTTATATGATTTATGTGAATTTCAAACTTGCCATTATTGTTTCCCTCATTACTGAAAGTATCTACTTCTTCTTTAACCCTTATTTTTATTCCAAAGCAACTGTAAATTTTGTGTGGCTTTAAACTTGTTTGTAAGGTGTAGGCTTGGTTTGGCATTATGGTGTAGGCTGTGTTTGGCTTAGTTAACATCTTTTCCTTTCTCATCTTCAAATTTTATACAAAGAATTTTAGCAAAAATTCATTTATTTTATGTGCTATTTAAATTCACATAAATTATATGCTAAATTTATGTGAATTTACTTGCAGTCCTTGCAGTATTTTTTCACTATGCGTTTTAATTCTAAGTCAAATTCTTTATCTTCATATATCCAATCAAAACAACCATTCAAATAGCCCTTATGTTCATACTCAACAGCAACACTATAATACTTGTTCATATATGTTTTTAGCTCATATAATAGCTCATCACCTGCAAGTCTTGTCATATTATCTATATGACTTATGTTTATTATATCTTGTGGCTTTTTTGTACCACAGCCTGATTTCATAGTTATATCAACATTTGAAGTATATTGTAAGCAATGAGCTAAAGCCCATCTCTTGTAATATTTTGTAGGATTTTGCATAAATAAGCTTTCAGCAATACTTTGCTTTGTGATGCCACTTTTAGTGCAAGAATAAGTATCAGCTAAGGTAAAGGGATTAGCATTTGTGCTAGACATAAAGCATAACAATAAAAAGCAAAATATTTTTTTCATCCTAGAAAATCCCAAAAATAAAGTGTTTTTACAAAAACATATTCCCTTTTTGTATCAGGCAAAAAATTGCTTTGATCCACAAAATTATCATTTTCCCATAGTGTTATATGTCCAAAAGCATCGCCTAAAGCCTCTATTTCTAAAGCTATAATGCCTTTTTTGCCACTTAAATTTGTGTGAAACTCTTGATTATCTTTTCGTATTTCATCAACTCGTTTTTGATTTAATATTTTCTTTTTTGACACTAATTTGCCATAAGATTCATTATAAAATGTGTGATAAAAATTTGTATAGTTGGTTTTTGAATATGCTTCTAGCTTTCCAAACCTTTCATTTGCTTTTAAAAATGCTATCATATCTCTAACTTTTATCAAAATCCTATCATTATGAGTATTTTTACCAGCATATGCCAAATCAGCAAATTCCATACCATTTAGCCTTTTAATAGATATTCCATAATCACTCAGTGCCTTACTTAGTCTTACGGTACAAGTATTTATGCGTTGATATGGACTCTTCATAAATAATTCATAAATAGCCCCTTTAATTTTATAATATCTTATTTCGGCGTCAATAAAATCATTTTTTTTATATCCAAAAATATTATTTTTGCTATTGATCCAATTGTTTAATCTATTTTTTTCTTGTTCTATTCTATTTTTAGACTCTATTCTATCATTATTATTTATTACATGTATATTAAGATAAAAGCTCTTAAATTTGTTCCATTCTTGCTCTTTTACAAAATCCCTAAACGACATATTATCATTACTTGCATATAACTGTGGCAATGATTTTATTTTGCTAGTTCTAATCCCCTCCCATTCTCCTAAATGCTTTAAAGGTAGCTTAAATTCAACATTTACATAGCCTCTATTTATATCATCACTTGTTAATTGAATTTTTTGCGAGGCTTTGTTATTTGCCTTGTGCTTGTTTGTCAAGGGAATAAAGGATAAATTCAAAAAGCAAGGCTTAATTAAGCCTTCTTTTGCTTGATTTATAAGATCTTCACTTAAATTTGTTCTTATGGTAATAGTGCTATCTTCTAATTTTGCTACGCTTGTTTCTTGTGAGTGTTGATTGTAACAAAAAATTGGCGTGTATTTTGTGATTTTTCCCTTGCTTTCTTTTTCAATTTCTTTTAAATTTATACTATTTATGTGAATTTCAAAGTTTCCTTCATTACTAAAAGTATCTACTTCTTCTTTAACCCTTATTTTGATTCCAAAGCAGCTGTAAATTTTATTTGGCTTTAAGGTAGTTTGTAGGGTGTAGGGCTTGTTCTTTGGCATTATTAAGTAGGCTGTGTTTGGCTTAGTTGACATCTTGGCTCCTCACACCTTCAAATTTTATAAACAAAATTTTAACAAAGCTCGCTTAATTTATGTGCTATGTTGGCACTTAGGATACTTGATCATTCTTGCTTCTTTTCTAAAAAAGTATCGATTTTAGACAAAAGATCTTGTAATTTTATAAGAATTTAAATATTTTTTCAAGTTAAAAGCAAATTATAAATCAACTTCCTTGCATGAATTTTTTAAATTTTTTCACCACAAAAGGCTACAAAGCAATATTTTTAAAAATAAGCCTTAAAAGGTCAAGTTTGTAGCATATAAAGAAGTTTTTAAGAGTAACTGTATAAGGCTTAAGATACTTGAATTTGATATAATATCATTTTAAAGTATAAAGGGCAAAATGAAAAACAAATATATGGTTCATTCCCAAATTGTCTCAAAAGAAATCTAATGAATTTTGAAGTATTTTTTTACTCCGTGCTACTCGTCTTGCAACTTTGCAAGAAGCCTTGATTTAGAGACGAAAAAATCACTGAAATTTGTAAGGCTTCTCGCCCTTATGTGAATAGGATAGTGCAGCAAGATTTTAATAGCAAAAGAGTGCGAAAGAATCTCTAAAATGAGTGGTGAGATTGAAGAGGGTGAGAGTTATTTTTTACTTCGTTTCGTCTTGCAACTGCGTAGTAGAAGGTGCAAAAAGGGTGCGTGGTAAGCGTGGGAGTGGGGCTGGTAAGAAAACATCTGTGTTTTTACTTCGTGCTACTCGTCTTGCAACTGCAAGCAAAAGGCTTGTTAAAGCGAAATCACACGAGTTTATATACTCAAACACTTGCTCCGCCAAAGAGCTATTGCCTATTATAAGGGATTTTGCAGATGTAAAAAATACCACAATTTCAGAAGAGCTTCAAAGTTTATGATGGCTTGGTGGATTTTTTACTTCGCTAGACCCCTCCCTTTGCAAGAAGGAGCAAAGGCACATTATGGGGTAAAACACTCTAAAAACTAGTTTGCAAAGAGACGCAAGCACATAAACGAAATTGTGAATTTCTAGGACTTTGCAAAGTTGACACTTGCCAAATTTCATGGCTAAAAAAATTTCGTGCTTCACTTAAAAGAAGCGCAATTAAGACAAAATCTTTATCAAATTTTATTAAAGTTGATAAGGGAAAATCCTATTAAAGTATCTTGAGCCATTTTTCTTTTAGCCATTAAATTTGGCTAAGCTAAACCTTGCAAACTCCTACTAAGCAGTTGCAAGAGCACGAAACAAAAACATTCCTTATTCCGCCTATATGATTTCACCCATTTCAAATTTAGTATGTTTGACTCTGTGCCTTTGCACATTTTCGCAATGGTACGAGTGTGTAGCACGAAGTAAAAACACAGACATGTCAACCCCACGCTCACGGTTAGCTCACACATCTTGTATTTGTAATCACAGTTGCAAGTGCAAGGAAGCAAAAAGTAGCTTTTATCAACTTCAATCTCAGCACTCATTTTAGAAAGCCTTGGACATTCTTTGGCTATCAAAATGTGAATTTTTTTGAAAATTTTGCACAAATTTTGTTGAGGAATTTGACAAAATTAGAGGCTTTTTCGCCTCCAAATCGATGATTTCTTTCAAAGGGAAGAGGTATGAAAGGTGAAGTAAAAAATATCTTAAAATTTCTCTAAATTATATCTTCTAAATTTGCAAACGGTTCTTGGTTTTTCATAGGACTTAGTTTAAAAGCCTTTTAAACTTGCTTTAAGTTCAATTAAGCCTTTGCAAAAAAGCATCAATTTGCAAAAGCCAAATTCACAAAGCCTTAGTCATCAAAGAGGGCATTGAATTTTTCTATGAAGTCAAGTGGGTCGACTTGAGTGCCACCAGCAAAGATGCCAAAATGAAGATGTGCTCCAGTTACCCGTCCGCTGTCTCCACTAAGTGCGATGACCTCGCCCTTTTTTACTTTTTGTCCTACCTTAACTTTAAGCTCACTTAAATGATAATACTGTGAGAAAATCTTATGTCCGTGATCTATGACGATAGAGCCACCAGCATAGTAGCGATCTTTGGCGATTCTCACTATGCCATCATTTGCCGCTACAATGGGAGTGCCAACAAGGGCTCTAAAATCCACCCCACTGTGATAGCTAGCAAGCGTTTGATTAAAAAGCCTTGCCGTGCCAAATTTGCTCGTGATGGCTGAATTTATAGGCAAGATAAACTTGCCATCAAACAAGCTCTCATCCGTGTAGGTGGCATAAACGGCATTTGCTTCGCTTAATTCCTTTTCAATTCTAGCCAAGACCTCCTTTGGAGGTGTGATCTTGCTTTGATCTACCTTTAAAAACTCCTTTGGATAAAAGCCCTCATTTCCCAAAAGATCATATTTTAGGCTTTGTCCGCTTTTGTAAAGGGCTGTGATCTTGGCTTTTTTGATGGGCTTTTTGTAGGCTGAGCTAAACACCAAAACAACCTTATTATCCTTTGTTGGATGGGCAAAGAATTTATGTTTTTGTTCCTTTTTATAAAGATTGCTTGTAGAGCTAATGCCCTTTAAACCCTGCTTGTCAAAGCTTAAAAAAAGCACCTGTCCCTTGCTGATATTTAAATTTTGCTTGCTTGTGGAGTTAAAATCGGAGCTTGAATTTATCTTAGTTTGGGCTGAATTTGCTTGCCTTGCGGGGGCTTTTTGCTTAGTGCTTTCTTGTTTTGTAGAGCTTTGTTTTGTTTGAGAGGCTGAATTTAATGCTTTTTTCTCACCTTGATTTGCTTGATAGGCTGAATTTTCAGCCCTTACATCAGCAAAAACTAGCCCCAACAAGGCAAAAATGACAAAAAATACTTTTTTCATAAGCTTAGCTCCTTAATGTCTGCTACACTTAAAAACGCCTTGTAAATCTCATAAACAAGCACTTGGCGGTTTGTTCTTAAGCCCTCATCATCTACATTTATCATCACCTTGTCAAAAAAGCTATCAATTTTAGGCTTTAATGCAAAGAGTTTTTCCAAAAGAAATTCAGGCTCAGCCTTTAAATTTAGCTCTTTAAATGCCTTGTAAAGTGCCTTTTCCTCAGCTTCTACAAGGGCATTTTCATCAAGGCTTGAATTTATCTTAACAGCGATATTTGCAAGCCTCTTAAATGTGCTGAATTTCTCGTCAAAATTTGGCTTGGCACTCAAAGCAATCAAGGCTTTAATGGCTTTATCAATGTGGATTAAATCGCTATTTTTTGAGGCTAAAACGGCTTTTATGAAAGAAGCATTAGCCTCATAAAGGGTATAAAGCCTTTCAAAGATAAAATTTTCAAGGCTTTTTAAATCAAATTCTTTGTAATTTGAGGCGATCTTAGATAAAAGCTCGCACAAGTCAAATTTAAGTCCTAAATTCAAGGCGATTTTAATGACCCCACTTGCTGCGCGTCTTAAAGCGTAAGGGTCTTTCGTGCCTGTGGGAATCTTACCCAAAGAAAAAAGCCCCATTAGACTGTCAAGCTTGTTTGCAAGGGCTACTATGCTTGAAAACTCAGCACTTGGCAAGGGGCTATTTTCGCTATTTGGCAGATACTGCTGCTTAATCGCAAGGCATATTTTCTCGCTAAAGCCCTGAGCCTTAGCGTAGTAAGAGCCCATAATGCCTTGAAGCTCGGGGAATTCATAAATCATACTTGTAAGCAAATCAGCCTTTGCGTAATCTATCGCTATGCAAAGTTCCTTAAAATCGCTTTTATAAATATCACAAAGTGCATAAGCGACCTTTTTTTCGCGTTCTATTTTATCTTTAAGTGTGCCTAAGCCCTCTAAATAAAGCATTGAGCCAAGTTTGTCAGGTGCTAAACCGCTTTTTAAGTCATTTTGCCAAAAAAACATAGCATCGCTTAATCTCGCCCTTAAAACCCTCTCATTTCCTGCTATAATCTTGCTATAATCCTCGCACACAGCATTTGCCACTACTATAAAATTATTTGCTAAGTTGCCGTCCTTAAAAACGGCAAAATAACGCTGATTATCCCTCATCGAAGTGATGATGACCTCGCTTGGAATGTCTAAAAATTCAGCCTCAAAGCTACCTAAAAGTGCCTTTGGATACTCAGTTATTGCCACCACCTCGTCTAAAAGCTCGTTGTCTTTGGCGATTTTTATCTTAAATTTGGTTTCAAGCTCTTTAAATTCAGCCAAGATTTTCTCACGTCTTTTATTTTGCTCTAAAATCACAAAGTTTTTTTCTAATAATTCAAAATACTCGCTAATGCCCTTAAATTCAGCCAAGTCATAGCTCACGCTTCGGTGAATGAAAGTTTTTTTTGCACTTTTAAGCCCATAGCCTTCAAACTCAACCAAGTCATCGCCCAAAATGCAAACTAGCGAGCGAAGAGGGCGGATAAACTCAAACTCTCCCTTGCCCCAACGCATACTCTTGCCAAAGTTTAAGCTTTTAAGCCATTTTTCTATCATTTCACCCAAAAGCTCGGCGCTTTTTTTGCCAACTTGCTTTTTTTGATGATAAAGCACCTCCTTGCCTTTGATTTCTTTAAATTCAAGCTCATCTTCGCTAATACCTGCTTTTTGCAAAAAGCTTTGCCCTGCTTGTGTGAGTTTGCCATCTTTGTAGGCAATTTCTTTTGGCGCACCGATAAGCTCAATCACGCTATCCTCTTGCTTTTCTTTGAATTTTTCGTGTAAAAGCGTTAAGCGTCTTGGGGTGTAAAAAAAGCTAAACTCGCTTTGCAAGTGATACTCTTCAAGCACTTTTTGCCATTTTAGCTCTATGTTTTTAAGTTCTTTAAGTAAGGGGATGGCAGGCATTTCCTCTACGCCAATTTCTATAAGTAATCTTTTCATAATCTTTCTTTCATAATAAAAGAAATATTTTAGCTTAAATTTATTTCAAAAAAGTTTAAGAAATTTGAGTATCTTTCAAAAAAAGCTTGATTTATCACATAAATTTTTCATTTTGCTAAAAAAACTTCTTTTGTTAAAGAATCCACACTTTACCAAAGAAGCTTTGTTTTATAAAGAAGCTATGCTTTGAGCTTTCGCAAGAAAGCAACTTGCTAGCTTATAAGGAGTGCTTAAGGCAAAAAATAATTCTTAACTTTATTTAAAAGTTGACATATCTTGGCTTTGCCTTAATATGATGAATTTTTAGTTACTTAGCACGCTCTAATACGAACAAAGATAAGTTCTTTTTATAAAAGCTCTACAATTAAAACTACTTCAAAATTACCTCAAAAATACCAAAAAAAGCTCAAAAAATTCACTTCATTTACTCTTCATTGGGGGGGGGGGTAGAATGTTGCATCTTAGTTTTGCTAAGAAATTCACTTTAAAGGACTTTTTATGAGAAAAATTGCGTTAAGCCTAGTTTTGGCTGGTTTGGTTGCTACTAGCGTGGTGGCTGAGGAAAGTGGTGTATTTGTGGGTATTCAGAGCGGCTATGGAGGCTTGAATGCCAAAGCTAACATAGCAGAGCCAGAAGTTGGCGAGGAGGGTGGTAGCGATACGCTATCGGGTTTTAGATACGGCTTTGTTGCTGGTTACAAGCAGTTTTTTAGCGACACTTTTGGACTTCGTTATTATGGGCTAGTTGATAACGGTGATTATGAGAAGGATGGAAATAAGGTTAATACCATAAATGCTAATGTGAACATCGATGCACTTTATAACTTCGCTTCATCTTCTAGTGCCGATTTAGGTGTCTTTGCTGGGCTTAGCCTAGGCTATACTCATCATTCTGACAAGGAAGATGACAGTATTACAGTAAGTGGCTTTGATGTAGGGCTTAACCTTGGTCTAAGAGCAAATATAGCTAGGGCTCACGGCTTAGAGCTTTACAGCCGCATAGGCTTTGTTGAACAAAAAGATGAAATATTTAATGCAACTTTAAAGCTTTCACAGCCTTATCAAGTAGGACTTCGCTACACCTTTTCTTTTTAGGTAAGTACGAGCTTATCTTGCATAAGGCTAAACTGTCTTATGCAAGGAATTATTTTAGCTTAAATTCAAAGGTTTTTGAAAAATTAGGTATATAAAAACAAGCTTTGTTTGCAAATTACTAGTTTAACACAGTCTTATCCAAATGTGTAGTTTGCAAACAAAGATCTGTGCTTTTACCTTGTGTTTTGAATTTTCAAAAAGCGGATGTATTTTGCTTCTTGCTTTGAATTTTCAAAAGGCGGGTGTATTTTGCTTCGTGCTTTGAATTTTAAACCTTGCAAGAAGGAAAGTTAAAACAAAACCGTGCGAATTTATACGCAAATGCTAAAATATTAGCTTATCGTTTATACACAAAGCATCAAACATAGCTTTGCAAAAGAATTATTGCCTATCATAAGGGACCTTGCAGAGCTTGGAGAATGTGAAATTTACAGCTAGAAGGCTTATGATGGCTTGGTGGATTTTTTTACTTCTCTTGTTTTTTTTTTTTTTTTGGGAGCAAGGGTACCTTAGTGCGTAAAACATAACAAAACAAATTTGCAAGTTAGCAAAACCACAGCACACAAATTGCAAATGTTTTTACTTCGTCTCTTGTAACTGCAAAGTAGAATTTAAATTTAAACTTGCTAAATTTTGTCTAGTTAAATTCAATAGCTGCAATTTTACACTTTACATAAAAAAGATCTTAGTGGCACAAAAAATTTTATGGGTAAGTTTTTATTAAAGCTGATTGATGTTAATAAGAGAAGATACTACTAAAGTATTTCGAGACAAATTTATTAAAGTTTATAATAGAAAATTTTAATAAGTTTAATTGAGCCAAATTTATTAATGTTGAGGGCATTCTATGAGATTTAAGGCTAGATCTAAGCTAAGTGCTTGATTTATTATTACTAACAAGATCTTATACAAGGTCCATTTTTGGCTTTTTTTAGCTCTAAATTTCATTTCTTTTAAGTATAAAATTTGTTTTAAAATTGCTTAATCTATGCTGTGCATAGTCTATTTTGCTACCAAGTTGCAAGTGAAGCTAAACGAAAAATATTTCACAATTTCCCTTATATTTGACGAAATTTGCAAACGAAACTTTGTTTTTCATAGGCATTAACTTAAAAAGCTTTTAATTAAATTTAAGTTTAATTGAGCCAATTTGAATTTAGACTAACTTTATGAAAGCCAATAAGAGAAAATTTCAGTAAGCTTGATTGAGTTTAATTGAATTTAATTTTTTGTTAAAGCCAAAGTGTTAAAAACACTTTGACAAAGATTATTTGATTAGATTTTGAGTGGTGTGAATTTTCAAGTCAAATCATAGCAACGCAAATTGTGAATGCTTCTACTTCGTCTCTTGCAACTGCGTAGTAAAAATTGGATTTGCGAAATTTAAACTTGCTAAATGTCGTGGATTAAAGAGAGAAAATTTTATTCTTCACTTACAAGGAAATAACATTAAGGATAAAAAATTAGAGCAAAGTTCTAGTTAAAATTGATTAAAATCTATAAGAGAAAATCCTATTAAATTTAATTGGGTCTTGATTAAAATTTATAAGAAAAAATTTTGTAAGTTTAATTGAATTTAATTTTTTGTGAAAGCCAAAGTGTTAAAAACACTTTGACAAAGATTATTTGATTAGATTTTGAGTGGTGATAGCTATTTCAAGCTCCTCGTCTGTTGGCACGACTAGGATCTTTTGCTTTGAATTTGCCTTGCTAACTACTGTTATCTTTCCGCTTGTTCCTTGGCTAAGACCATCATCAAGCTCAAAGCCAAGATGGGCTAGTTTATCGCAAACCTTTTTGCGTATATTGTGTGAATTCTCGCCAACCCCTGCTGTGAAGATAAGAGCGTCTGTGCGTGGTAAAATGGTAAAGTATGAGCCTATGTATTTAAGTATGCGGTAAGTGTACATATTTAGGGCCAACTCAGCCTTTTTGTTACCCTCTTTAATCAAGCTTTCTACATCTCTTAGATCATTTTTACCGCAAATTCCCAAAAGACCGCTTTTTTTATTCATTATAACATCAAGCTCTTCAGCTGTTAAGTGGGTGATTCTAACCAAGTGAGGAATGATAGCAGGATCCATATCTCCACACCTTGTGCCCATCATTAGCCCTTCCAAGGGAGTAAGTCCCATTGAGGTGTCTATGGACTTGCCATTTTCTATAGCACAAACACTAGCACCGTTTCCAAGGTGAGCTGTAATAGCATTGAATTTTGAATACTCTATACCCAAAAATTCAGCCGCCTTTTTGCTTACATAAGAATGAGAGGTTCCGTGAAAGCCGTATTTTCTTATACCCTCTTCCTCGTAAAATTCATAAGGCAGAGCATACATATAAGCATAATCTGGCATACTTGAGTGAAAGGCTGTGTCAAAAACAGCTACATTTGGAAGCTCTGGTGCAGCCTCGATGACGGCTTGAATTCCAACAAGATTTGCAGGATTGTGAAGAGGAGCTATTACAGAAACTCTTCTAACCTCTTTTAAAACCTCTCTATCTATGATACAGTGTTTTGTTATGTTTTTACCACCATGAACTACACGGTGTCCGCAACCGTCAAGTTCTTGCAGACTTTTGACTATGCCTGTTTCGCCTAGGAATTCATTGATGACCTTGACGCCTGCCTTGTGATTTGGCACAGGCACATCGCTGGTTTTTTCCTTGTTATTGACTAGATCCTTCATAACAATTTGTGAGCTATGCTCTCCAATCTTACCGATAAGACCCGTTATAACAGGCACCTCTTTGTCGTAAAGCTTAAATTTAATCGAGCTAGAACCCGAATTTAGCACTAGAATTTTCATTTTTTCTCCTTTTTAATTATCTTTTGCTTGAATTGCACTTAAAATCACAGTATTTACTATATCATCAACCAAACATCCCCTACTTAGATCATTCACAGACTTTTTAAGTCCTTGCAAAACAGGACCTATTGCTATGGCATTTGCTGTTCTTTGCACGGCCTTGTAGGCTATGTTGGCTGCATTTAGATCTGGAAAGATAAATACATTTGCCTCGCCTGCTACCTTTGAATTTGGCATCTTGCTCTTTGCTGTTTTAGGATCAATTGCCGCGTCAAATTGCAAGGGACCATCTACAAGTAGCTCTGGGTATCTTTGCCTTGCCACCTTTAAAGCCTCCTTTGTGGCATCTACGCTTACCCCGCTTCCGCTTTCTCCTGTGGAGTATGAAAGTATGGCTACCTTTGGTTCTAAGCCAAAGGCTTTGGCTGTGATAGCACTTGTGTAGGCTATCTCTGCTACCTGTTCTGGGGTTGGATTAGGAGTAACGGCACAGTCAGCAAAAAATAAAAGTCTATCCTCCAAACTCATAAAAAAGGCACCCGATACAACAGAAACTCCCTCTTTTGTCTTAATTAGCTGCAAGGCAGGGCGAATGGTCTCAGCCGTTGTCGTAGAAGCACCACTTACCATAGCATCTGCTCTTTTGGTATGCACCAAAAGGGTTCCAAAATAGGTCCTATCCTTAACTAGCTGTTTAGCCTCATCCTCGCTTAGTCCCTTTTCCTTTCTTGCCTCGTAAAGAGTTTTGGCAAATTCATCATTTAAGGAGGAATTTTTAGGATTTAAAATTTCAACCCCCTTTAAATTCACATTAAGCTTCTTTGCTCTTTCTTTGACATCGTTTTCATCCCCAAGCAAGATAAGCTTAACTGCATCCTCTTCAAGCAAGATGGCACTTGCTTCGATGATCCTATCATCATCGCTTTCTGGTAAAACAACTGTTTTTTTGTCTTTTTTTGCATTTTGTGTAAGCTCGAAACGAAAGCGGTTGGGGGTTATGAAGTCGTAGTCTTTTAATTTATCAATTTCACCAAGATCTTCTTTGCTTGTTATCAAAGAAAATGGAGCATTGCCAAGTTTGCTTTTTAGATAAGAGGCTACAAGATCTTTGTTTTCGCTACTTGTTTGCACACAAAGTGGGGCATTTAGCTCCTTTGCAAGTGCCACATTAAACTCTAAATTTCCAAAGGCATCAAGTCCTTCAAGCACAGTTACAAAAACAAGATCATTTTGCTTTTTAAGTCCTTCAAAATCCGCTATAATCTTAGCCAAGAAGGCATTTTTATCGCCAGCATAAGCCCTAATAGCCTCTGTTTTTTTAAAGCTAAAATTAACCTCGCCCTTATAAGCATCTGAAACTATGGGTGAAAAAACTGCTAGTTTTTTGTGCTTTTTTGCTAGGAGGGCTTTAAGCTCGTCATTTAGAGAGGATTCTTTGCTAGGAATGAGATACAAACTCTTCATAAATTCTCCTTTTAAAAGTTAAAATTGGAACTTCTTTTGCTTTGATTGATACAATTTTACAAATTAAAAATTAAAATAAACTTAATAAGGATAAAAAATGAGATTTTTATTAGCCTCTTTGTTTCTTTTTGTATTCTTAGGCTGTGGAGCAACAAGTGAGCCACAAATTAGTATGAAGCCCCCAGCCTATGTGGAGGAGCTGCCTCCAAAGCAAAGCGATAATGTCCAAGTTGCGCCAGGGTCTTTGTTTGGCAAGGGAGATAATCCTTTGTTTTCCGATAAAAAGGCTATGAATGTCAATGATCTAGTAACTGTTATCATACAAGAAAGCACCACTCAAACAACCCAGGCAAACAAAACAACCACAAAGACAAATAACACAAATCTAGGAGGTGCCACCCTAACAGCAGGTGGGGTTTTGGGTAGCGTTGCTAACATAGTTAATGATTATTCCAACATAGGCTTTCAAGCAAATTCAACCTCAAACTACACAGGACAAGGAGCTCAAACTAGAAATGAAAATTTCAACACCACCATCTCAGCAAGGGTGATTAAGATCCTATCTAATGGAAACTACTTCATAGAAGGCTCAAGAGAGCTTTTAATCAACGGAGAAAAGCAGATCATCCAGCTTACAGGTGTCATTCGCCCCTATGACATAGGACAGGATAACACCATAAATAGTAGCTTCATAGCAGATGCAAAGATCCTTTACAAAACAGAGGGCGAGGTTGCAAGAACCACCAAAAAGCCTTGGGGAACAAGATTCTTTGAAACCATTTGGCCTTATTAAAGCAAGTTTGTCCTAACTTGCTTTGCGTGAATTTCACATTTTTACTACATTTTTATTGACAAATTATGCAAAAATCAATTATAATAATGCAAAAATTCAAGGATTAAAGATGTGTAAGCACTGCGGTTGTAGCATAAATTTAAAAGACAAGGCAAGAAATGAAGGGCATTTAAACGTTAATGCAGATCATACTCACAGTAAGGGTGATCAAATTTCATATCCTCTAAATTCACAAAACGAAGATACTCACACACACTCACACGAAGATAGCCACTCACACACTCACACAAATTCACAAACACAAGAAAATACACGCTCGCACGAAGATAGCTTACACAGTCATTCACATTCTTACAAAGAACTTTTTGAACACGCCCATCCCACACTAAAAGAGGATAAGACCATTGAGGTAATAGGTAAGATTTTGAGTAAAAATGACACACAGGCAAGACACAACAAAGAACATTTTGATGAAAACAAGGTGCTATGTCTAAATTTAATGAGCTCACCTGGCAGTGGTAAAACCACGCTTTTAGAAGCCACGATCAAAGCACTCAAAGAAAAATTCAACATTTGCGTTATAGAGGGCGACTTGGAGACTGAAAATGACGCCAAACGTGTGCGTGAAGCGGGTGCAAAGGCTTATCAAATCACCACAGGACAAAGCTGTCATTTGGACGCCTTTATGGTGCATAATGCCTTGCATCATTTGGATTTAAATGACACCGACTTGCTTTTCATAGAAAATGTTGGCAATTTAGTGTGTCCTGCAAGTTATGATTTAGGAGAGCATTTAAATGTCGTGCTTTTAAGCGTTACAGAAGGCGATGACAAGCCTGCTAAATACCCTGTAATGTTTCGCAAGGCTGATTTAGTGGTAATCTCAAAGGCAGATTTAGCACCGCACTTTGATTTTAACACGGACAAAGCCATAAAAGAGTGCAAAAAACTTAATCCAAAGGTAGATGTCATAGTGCTAGATGCTAAAAACGGCACGAATTTAGATCTTTGGCTTAGATTTTTAAATCTTAAAAAGGAGCTTTGCTAATGTGTTTATCCATTCCTTCTGAGATACTAGAAATAGACGAGTTAAACAGTGCCTTAGTGCAAACCTTGGGCATAAAAAGACGTGTGAGCTTGGATCTAATCTCTGAGCCCTGTGAAGTAGGGGACTTTGTGCTAATTCACGTGGGCGTGGCTATGCAAAAGATAGACAAGGAATTTGCCCTAGAAAGCATAAAGGCTTATCAAGAAATAGTAAGTGCTATGCAAAGTGGGGAGATAGATGAGAGTGAGGGGGATTTTGGTCTAAATGCCTTGATGAGAGGGTGAGAATTAGTCCTTTGTGAATTTTTTGATTTTTAGTTTTTTGAATTTTAAGATAAAGGCTCCTTTCTTGCGGAGGTTTTTCCTTTTAAGGTCCTTCCCTTGCGAAATGGCAACCCATAAAGCCCTACCTTGCGGAGGGAGAATTCAAACCAAAAGTCCCCCTTTCTTGCGGATGGGTTTTTGCTTCGCAAGGCTTGCAACCCGTTGGGTGGGGTGGGTAGTCATTGCGAGCCGACAAAAAGTCGGCATGGCAATCCAAAACCCTCACTTTTTTATGGCGAGCTTTGGCTTTTTGCCCCTAAAAGTCCCACTCTCGTTTTGCGAGAGTGTAGAACTTTTTAAGCCACCTTTGCTTACGAAAGGCAGTAAGTCCGTTTAAACCCTCCCTTGCGGAGGGAGTTTTTGTTTCGCAAGGCTTACAACCCGTTGGGTGGGGCGGGTCGTCATTGCGAGCCTTCGCTTTGCGAAGTCGTGGCAATCCATAAATTCACAAGGCTGGTTCGTCTTTTGGCGATAAATCTATTTTGTGAGGCTTGACAGACGCTTTTCTTTCAGTATAGTATTCACCCCACAAAATAGATTTCTCATCCAAAATACCGCACCCTTTATTTAATAGAAATTTTAGGCAAAAGCCTAAATTTTCTTCTTAGCTTAGAGTGAAGTTGTGAATTTTAGCTCTAAAAAAGCTCGAATTTTCGTTTTAATTTTGGCACTTGCTGTTAATTTTAGGCAAAAATTCAAAGAAAATTCACGCAAAATGCGTGGATTTTTACAAAATTTACTAAATTTCAAGCCAAAATTCACAAATTTGCTTAAAAACGTGAATTTTTCGTGTAAAATTAAAGGCACAGGATTTCGAGTTAGAAAATAATTTTTGCGGACGCACACTTGTCTAGAAGCGGTAGTGGTTTGCCAAGTCCGCAAAAATTATTTTATAGCCCAAAGCCAAGCCTTGTGAAAAAAGCCCACAAAAAGCGCCAAAATTCACAAGAGAAATACAAAAATCAAGGAAAACAAATGAACTTCATCGATGAATTCAGAGACAAAGACACGATTTTAGCCTTTGCTAAACTCATAGAAAAAGAAGCCACAAAGCCCATTAATATAATGGAAATTTGCGGCGGACACACGCACAGCATTATGAAATTTGCCCTACCAAGCATACTGCCAAAAAGCGTAAATTTCATCCACGGACCAGGCTGTCCTGTGTGCGTTATGCCTAGGCCTCGCATAGATATGGCGATCAAGCTTGCAAATATGCCTGATGTCATTTTTTGCACACTTGGGGATTTACTAAGGGTGCCAGGAAGTACTATTTCCTTACTTGAACTTCGTGCAAAGGGTGCTGATGTGAGGGCTTTATACTCGCCTTTGGAGGTGCTTGAACTTGCCAAAGATAATCCAAACAAAAAGATCATCTTCTTTGCCATAGGCTTTGAAACCACCACTCCTATGACTGTTCTTTTGCTTGAAAAAGTGCTTAAATCAAACTTAAAAAATGTCTTTTTTCACATAAATCACATAGTGGTACCCGAGCCAATCGATGCCATTATGAGCTTTGGCGAGGCAAAGATAAATGCCTTTTTAGGACCCTCTCATGTAAGCGTGATTACAGGGTATAAGATCTATGAGCCCTTGGCAAAAAAATTCAAAACTCCCATAGTGGTGAGTGGCTTTGAGCCTGTGGATATAATGCAAAGTGTGCTAGAATGCGTCAGACAGTTTAATGAGGGCAGATTCGAGGTGGCAAATCAATACACCCGTGCTGTTAGCAAGGAAGGAAATGTGGTAGCACAAGAGCTTGTAAGGAAATATTTTGAGCCTTGCGACTTTGAATTTAGAGGGCTTGGGATGATAAAAAATGGCGGATTAAGGCTTAGG
The DNA here is from genome assembly GCF_006864425.1 of Campylobacter troglodytis. Lineage (GTDB taxonomy): Bacteria > Campylobacterota > Campylobacteria > Campylobacterales > Campylobacteraceae > Campylobacter_D > Campylobacter_D troglodytis. Next base: position 21,603 of record NZ_QHLI01000034.1, read on the forward strand.
GCTGAATTTGACGAGCTAAATGCTGAAAAATGCTTTGATTGCACTGTGGAAAGTAAGAAAGAAAGCAAGGCTTGTATTTGTGGGCAAATTTTAAAAGGACTTGCAAAGCCTCTTGATTGCAAGGTTTTTGGCAAGGCATGTACGCCAAAAAGTCCTATTGGTAGCTGTATGGTCTCAGGCGAGGGGGCATGTGCTGCTTATTATAAATATGCGAAGGTAAATTGAAGTTAAGCAAAATTGTGAATTTTTGTGAATTTTGGCATTTGTAAAGGTTCGAAATGCTTTTCAAAGGCTCAAGATATTTTAAATAGGATGTTTTCTTATCAATTTTAGTAAGTTTTGATAAAAGTTGTGAATTTTTGTATAAAAAGGCTTGAATTTCTTAGAAAAAATTTGCAAAAATATCAAAAAATTCACAGTTTCAAAAAGGCAATTAATGCTTTTAGCTAATACAATTTAGATCTAAAAGCTTGGTAAAATAGATTTTGTTCTAAATTTTTGAGCTAAAATTTTAGCAATTATTAGAGTATTTTTTGAATCTTTGCCTAAGTAAAATCACCATTTTTATAAGCTTTATCGCCCTTGTGTGAATAATGCAATAAATAAGGCTTTTGATAGCCAAAGAGTGCTAAAAATCAGCAAAACGAAGTTTTTTTACAAAATTAGCACTGAGATTGAAGTTGGTGAAAGTTATTTTTTACAATGCTTGGCTAGTAACTGCGTAGTAGAAGGGGCAAAGCGAATGCGTGGATGTGGGGCTGGTCGTAAAAGGTTTTACTTTGTGCTACGCGTTTTGTAACTCTGCGAGAAGGGATGCTAAAACGCTAGGCTAATGTTTATACACTAAAACACTTGCTCTGCCAAAGAGCTATTAGCTATTATAAGGGACTTTGCAAAGCTTAACGAGTGCGAGATTTACAGCGACAGCCTCAAAGCTTATGATGGCTTGGTGGATTTTTGCTTCGTTATACTCGCAACTTTGCAAGAAGGTGCAAAGGTTCATTGTAGGGTAAAGCATAGCAAAAACGAGTTTGCAAACGGATGAAATCATATCAACAAAATTGTGGATTTTTTGCTTCGTTATACTCGCAACTGCAAGTAGAAGAGGCTTTGCAAAGGTTAGATTAGGGGGTTTCACGGCAAGGCAATTTTTCATGCATTTTGAGTGAATTTAGATCTAAGATCAAGCTTGAGAATGAAAATTTGTATAAAATGTTGTTAAAATGGCTTAGGAAAATTTTAGCTCATTTTAGCTACCACGCATCAATCGCCATTTTTTAAAGGCTCAAATGTATTTTTAGGCTCAAGATATTTTAAATAAGATGTTTTTTTATCAATTTTAGTAAGTTTTGATAAAAGTTGTGAATTTTTGCATAAAAAGGCTTGAATTTCTTAGAAAAAATTTGCAAAAATATCAAAAAATTCACAGTTTCAAAAAGCTAATTGATCTTATACATAAGAATTTTTCAACAACAAAAAAGGGATATAAATGAAAATTTTTCACACAAAAAGGGTAGAAAATAAGCAAGTTTTTTATCTTTTTGGCAAGAAGATCTTCTCGTATAAACGGGGGGGGGGGGGGTTATAAGCTCACTTGATAAGATTAACACCCGTCTTAACTTGCTTAATGAAATAAACACCAAGCTTAATCAACTCAATACAAAGCTTAACACACTTGATAAGATAAACTCTCAATTACACTCACTTACTCAAATCAACACCCGCCTTACTACACTTGAAAAGCAAAGTGCCTTCATAAACGAGCTTCTTAAACAAAGCAATAGCCATAACTTAGGTGCAATTTTTAATACCATCTATAAGACAAATTACTGGGGCAAGGGCTCAGGTCCAGGCTCAGATGCTAGTTTATGTGCTACTTATGTGGAGTTTTTGCAAGAATTTTTTAAGCAAAAGCAGATCAAAACTGTGGTTGATTGCGGCTGTGGAGACTGGCAGTTTTCGCAAAATATCGATTTTACAGATATTGATTACAAGGGCTTTGATGTATCAAGCATAGTAATTGATAAAAATTTAGCTAGTTTTAAGCAAGAAAATGTGAATTTCATCCTTTATGATGGAGATTTTGATAAGTTGGTAAGTGCTGATTTGCTAATTTGCAAAGATGTCTTACAACACCTTCCAAACGCTAAGATACAAGAGTTCATAGGCATTTTGCCTAGGTATAAATTTGCTTTGATTACAAATGACACCGGACAAAGGGTTAATGCAGATATAGCTAGTGGGAATTACCGTGCAATTGATCTAAGACAAGAGCCTTTTGGGCTTGATTTAAAGCTGGTATTTTGCATTACACGAATGCCAAATGCACCCGATATAGCTGTGATGCTATGGGAAAATTCAAAATTTGCGTGAAAAACATTCAGACTCTTTGAGATGAAATAGCAGCTTGAATTTGCATTGATAAAAATTGATTGATCTTTTAGCTAAAACTATCTCTTAAGGCTTGATAAAATGTATCTTAAAGAGGCTTTGCCCTTAGGGTTAATGCAGTTATAGCCACTGGAAATTACCGTGCAACTTATCTAAGATAAGAGCCTTTTTGAGCTTAAGCAAGGCTTAAAGTGCTTTTGTGCTGATCTTTGCCTAAGCAAGATCGCCATTTTTGCAAGCTTTCTTGCCCTTGCATAAATGCAATGGTTTAGCAAGGTTTTGATAGTCAAATAGTGTAAAAAATCAGCAAAAACGAAGTTTTTTTTAGAAGGATGTTTCTTGCAAGAGAGCCAAAGCCACTACCACTTAAGAAAAGAAGCAAGTTTTTAGCAAAGGCGAGCTTGAATGAGAATTATTTTTTGCTTCCTTGTGCTCACAACTTCGAGTATAAAGGCAAGACCTATGTGTGATAAGCTTGGATACAGAGTTGATAATAAGATAAGGTATGTGTGTGATAGAATTGGACATAGGGCTTACAAAAAAATTCATAATAAACATGGACACAGAGCTTACAAGAAAACTATTTTTCATTTGGTGTTATTGTAACTGTTAGCAAGGGGCTTTAAAATCAAAGCACATTTATATGTAGATTATTAAATGTTGCCTTGCAAAAGAATTAATGCCTATCATAAGAAACTTTGCAAATTTAAAAAATGCCACAGCTTAGAGCGACAGTTAGAATACTGTCAAACTTAACTTTGTGATTTTTTTATCTCGCTTATGTCTTTGCAAGAAGACACAAAGGCTCAAGATTTTGTAAAACATAGTGCAAATGAGTTTGCAAATGGGCGAAATCATATTAATTAGATTGTGAATTTTTAGGGTTTTGCTAAATTTAGACTTGCCAAATTTAATGGCTAAAAGAGAAAATTTTATCCTTCACTTAAAAGAAATAGAATTAAGACAAAATTTTAGGACAAAATCTTTATCAAATTTTATTAAAGTTGATAAGAAAAAATTCTGTTAAGTTTAATTGAACCTTAAAACAAACAAAGTTTAAATATAACGCTAAAAATTTAGGACAAAATATTTATCGAAATTTAATAAAGTTGATAAGAAAAAATTCGCTTAAGTTGTCTTTGGCTTAAAGCATTTTAAGCCATCTTATTTAGCTGTGTTTGTAGTGCAAACTTTGCAAAAACTGTGTTGCAATTTATAAAAAATATTTGATTTTTTAAAGCAAGAGCTTTGGCGTAGAATTGATTGCTTTGAAAATGTCCTTGATTTAGTTTGCAAAGAAGTCTTTTCAACTTTTCGTAGAGGGATTATTTTAAGCTTGGTTCATTTTTGTAAAGCTTAACAGACACTTCGCTTTCAGTTTAGTCTTCATATCATAAAATAGAGCTCTCATCTAATTTAGTCTTTTTTGAATGCTTTGTTGATAATTTTAGGTTTTATAAGATGAAAGGCTTGAATAAAGTTTAAAATCTTAGTTTAAAATTCAAAGGCACTAACAGAAGCATTCACAAAGAAGAGCAAGGATAGTGAATGCCTCAGTTAGTGGCTTTGTAAGCTAGTTTTACTTAAATCAAGTCTTTGGCTAGTTTTAAATTTAAGCCATAAAAACTTGTTTTGTAAAGTTTTTCTCCCTTGTTAATTTAAATTTGTTTTAATGTTTGGCTAGTTTTAAATTTAAGCCATAAAAACTTGTTTTGTGGTATTTTCTCCCTTCTTAATTAAGCTTAAAATTGATTAAATCTTTTGTTACATTTTACCCTCATCAATCATTTAGTTCTTAAATTCAATAAGCCTTTAAATTTAACTAAGGCTTAAATTCAAAAAACTATTCTAAAATCAAAGAGCCTTAATCTTTTCCTAGCCAGATAAAAGATTTCAAAAAGATTTTCCTTTGTCTTGCAAGGTAACAATGACAAAAGAGATTAAAATTCAGCATTTAATAATACTTTTAGTCCCTTCTTAATTTTCACATCTTGCTTTTCAAAAAACAAAGCTTTTTTAAATTCATCCTTGAATTTTAAGCTAGCTCATAAGCTTAAAAGGCCTTTAAATCAAGCTATCTTTTAAGCTGATTAACTATGGCAAGCATCTCATCGCTTGTAGTAATCGCCTTTGAACCAGCCTCGTAAGCCCTTTGTCCTGTGATTAGATCTGTCATTTCTTCAACAAGTTGGACATTACTCATTTCAACAAAGCCGTGTCTAATCACGCCTAGCCCGTCTTGTCCGGCTACACCGGCAACAGGTGCTCCGCTTGATCCTGTTTCTAAATAAAGATTATCCCCCATTGAGTGAAGTCCTGCTGGGTTTATGAAATTCACAAGCTCGATTTGTCCTATTTGAGTCTCATCGGTTTCACCTGCAAGTTGCACTGAAACTGTGCCATCTTGGGCTATACTAAGATTTACAGCACCCTCTGGTATGGTCATTTGTGGCAAGAGAAAATACCCATCTGCATTTACTATATTTCCCTCGCTATCTCTTGTATATTGCCCATTTCTTGTGTAGGCTGTGGTGCCATCAGGAAGTTGAATTTGAAAAAAGCCATTACCTTGAATGGCCACATCGAAGTTATCTGGGCTTGTTTGTTTGTATGAGCCTGTTTCAAAGACCTTTGTTATAGCAGTTGTTCTCACTCCAAGTCCCACCTCTATGCCTGAGGGATGCAAGGTGGTGGCTGAGGTTGAAGTGCCTGCATATTTCATCACCTGATAAAAAAGATCGGCAAATTCAACACGAGATTTCTTAAAGCCAACAGTATTGACATTTGCGATATTGTTTGATACAACATCGATTTGTTTTTGCTGAGCCGACATTCCTGTGGCTGCTGTGTATAATGACCGTAACATCCTAACTCCTATCTACTAGCACTTGCAAGCTTGTTAATGGCTTCTTGATTAAGATCGTCCATATGAGAACTCATCACCTTTTGATACATTTCAACCATACGGTGTGCTTCTATAAGCCCTGTCATTTCTATGACGGGATTTACATTTGATCCTTGAGAGTAGCCTTGTCTAACTGAGTTTGAATCATCTAGATCTCTAATTCTTGTTAGATTATCAATGCGGTAGGTATTATCACCGTCCTTTTCCAAGGCTCTTATATCATCGACCTGGGCTATGTAAAGCCTTGCTATATCGGCTCCATTAGCCTGTATGTCTCCATCTTTACTAACTGTAACAAAGCTTGAATTCTCAGGTATAATTATAGCATCTGCTTCTGGATTGTTAAAATAATTGCTGCTTAAAACCTGATAGCCCTGTTTATTTACCAAAATTCCATCGCTATCAAGCTGGAAGTTGCCATCCTTTGTAAGCCTTATTTCTCCATTGTTTGTGCGGACAAGATAAAAGGTGTCATCCCTAACCATAGCTAGATCCAAGGGATTATCCGTTAATTTTAGAGTGCCTAGGCTAAAATCTGTGTAGGTTTGATTTATCTGAGGCACTCTGTCTATGCTTGAGTTTATAAACTTAGCAGCATCCCTTGTATGATCATCAACAGGCAGGATCTCTTGCACCTCTCTAAACACCCTCTTAAAATCCCCCACCACAACATCATCTTTTTTAAAGCCACTTGTATTGACATTTGCGAGATTGTTCGCTATTTGATCCAAGCGGTTTAGCTGGGTAATCATACCGCCTGTGGCTTGATAATATCCATTTTGCATAGTCTTTACCTAAGTTTAAATTTATACTCATTAAAGCAAAGAGCGTTCCAAAAATTTCTTAATTATAACACAGACTAGTAATTTTTAGCCTATGTTTTTAAAAAAAGGCTATACTTTAGCTTTTATACAAAGGAAGCTTGTGATGACAAAAAATGATCTTTCTTCTTACAAAAATTTCATTCTTTTGGGCTTTGTTTTAAGCACAGTTTATGCACTTTGCTTTTTCATAATGCGTTTGTGCCTTAGCCTTTACAGCCTTGATGAGTTTTCCTTGCTTAAAATCTTAGATGCAAATTTTTTGCCTATGTTTGTGATGGGGCTTCGTTTGGATTTAAGGGCTATTTGTGTTGTTTTTGCCTTTTTGCTTTTGCTTTCGCTTTTGGCAAGCCTTAATAAATCAGTCTTTATGGCTAGGCTTAAAATGACGACAGGGGGGGCATTTGAAAAAGAAAATTTTAGCCAGAATTTAAAACCAAACAAAAAGAGCAGCTTTTGCCTAAAAATCGATAAATTTATCCACAAATTCACGCTTTTTTTCGTAGGTTTAACGAGTTTTTTAATCGCTTTGAGTGCCTTTGTGAATTTTTACTATTTTAAGACCTATCACACAAAGATTGACATTTTCATCTTTGGCTTAAAAGATGATGACACAGAGGCTATACTTAAAATAATGTGGCAAGATTATCCTGTTACCGTAATTTTACTAGCAAGTTTTATCTTTGCCTATCTGTGTTTTAGGCTTGGCAAGAAAATTTTAAATGCCAATTTTTTTGCTCAAATTGAGTTAAATTTAAACAAGATTTATGAGAATTCAAGCAAAAATTCAAGGCTAATGAAAACAAGCACCATTGCTACCGTAGTTTTAGCAAATTTAATGCTTTTTGTTCTTGTTTTTATCGGTGCTCGTGGTAGTGTTGGCACCTTTCCTCTGCGTGAGGATGAGCATCACATCAGCACAAATGTGCTAATAAATCACATAGCTACAAACCCCATCATCGCCTTTGCTTGGGCTTGCCAGCATTACAAGGCACAAGAAGGCTTTGCACCTATCAATGAAACACAGTTGCAAGCCTTGCAAGAGGAGCTTTTTCCTATTTTTAGGACAAATGCTCCAAAGCAAATTCACGCAAAGCCTAATGTAGTGGTGGTTTTAATGGAAAGCTTTGGGACAAATTTATTGCTACTTGATGATGAGGAGGATTTTGATTTACTAATGAGCTTTCGTCCGCACTTTGAGGCTGGCAAGATAAAGCAAAAAGGACAAAAAGATTTCACCTTTGTGAATTTTTTATCGGCTCAAAATGGCACAGCACCTAGCTTTGCCTCTCTATTTTTTCTTTCACCTAGTGCAAATTTAAGCCTTAGCAGCGTGAAAAATAAGCTTCTTCCTTTAACTCCCTTTGAGCCTTATGAAAAGGCAGGCTATGAGCTAGTTTTCATAACCTCAGGAAACAGAGCTTGGCAAAATTTAGGAGATTATATGAATACTCTTGGCGTTAATGACGTGTATGATAGTAATTTTTTAACAAGGCATTACCCACAAAGCAAGGATTTTCAAAGTGTGTATGGGGTGGGCGATGAATTTGCCTATAAATTTGCATTAGAGCTTCTATCAAAGGCTACAAAGCCTTTGTTTATAGTGATTTTAACTACCTCAAATCACCCACCTTACTCCCTGCCCTTGAATTTCAAAGCACCATCTTACAAGCTAGAAAGCAAAAAAGCCTTTTTCTCGCAAGAAAGTAGGGAAAAAATTCACAAAAGCCTAAGTGCATTTAGCTATGCTAGCAATGCCTTTGGCGAGTTTATTAAGAG
>NZ_QHLI01000035.1 GCF_006864425.1 Campylobacter troglodytis
AACACCAGTTTTTTACTTCGTGCTACACACTCGTAACTCTGCGAGAAGATATGCTAAAACGAAATGGGCAAGTTTATACTCAGATTGTAAAAGCTTGCTCTGCTAGCGAGCTATTACCTATAATAAGGAATTTGAGTGATATGAGCAAGACAGAATTTTATAGTGATTGCTTGGCTATTTATGATGGTTTAGTTGATTTTTTACTTCGTGCTACGCACTCGTAACTTTGCAAGAAGGAGCAAAGTTATAGAGTAAGACATAGGGAAAATGAGTTTGCAAAAGGCACAAATCACATAAATGCAATTGAGAATTTCTGGGGCTTTGCCAAGCATAGATTAAGCAAATTTAAAGGAATTAAAAAAGAAAATTTTGTCCTTCATGTAAAGGAAACAGAATTAAGACGAAAATTTTGAGACAAAATATTTATCAAAATTTATTAAAGTTGATAAGCCAAAATCCGCTTAAGTTGTCTTGAGCCAAGAAAAATTGTCATTCTGAGGGAGCAAAGCGAGCGAAGAATCTCAAGCCCCCATTTGTCATACTGATCATTTGCGAAAAAAACCAAAAGCTATCCTTGTTATTTTGGGGCAGCAAAACTGAATGAAGAAGCTCAAAATATAGCACTTAAAAAAGTTTCTTTGCTTCTCAAACTCGCAATGACAGTTTTATCAAGTCTATGCTAGGTCTTTAAAAACATAGCTTCTTTTGCAAGCTAAATTTTTAAAAAAGTTCTTTTTGCCTAGCCTTGTAAGCTGATAAATTCCTTTCTTGTTAAAGCTGAAAATAATGAGTTTATGTGATAAAACAACACTTTTTTAAAAAATAGCATTTAAAAAAAGCTCAAATAAGATCTGCAAAATTAAAACAACATAAGCTTAAATTTAAGCCCTCAAGGGCTTAACTTCCCCCTAGCCCTTTTTAGCTACTTGCTAACAAAAAATGAATTTTTTATGCTATAATGCAAATTTTAGATTAAAGGACAAATGATGACTCAAGAAGAATTAGACGCCTTGGTGGATAGTGCAGATGATGTAAATATAGACGAAGTAGGCAAAGCAGATAGTAGCTCAAATCCTGCCTGGCCTCCACCAGCACCAAGCAGTGAGCACAAAGTAGTTCATCAGCTTGATGAGGTTACCAAAGATAGCGAGGAAAAGGCTATAGAGCTTATGGATAGGCTTGATGCTATGAATAAATTCTTTTCTCAATCAGAGCTTTCCCTTAAAAATATCACTCAAAGCCTTGAAAAAAATGTAGAGCTTTTCACCATACTAAGCGAAAAATTCCCCCATGTTATGAGCTTTAAAGATGCCCTTGATAATAATCAAACAAGTAAAAATTTAAGCGAGGAAGTAACAGGCTTTTTGCAACAAGGACAAGATGAGGTCTTTGTGGCTATGGATACTATGCAGTATCAAGACATTCACCGCCAAAAGATAGAAAGGGCTATTAATGTCATGCGTGCCTTAAACCGCTATATGAGTTCTTTGTTTGAGGGCAAGATAGATGATGATAAAAGGGTAAGCTCAGCCGTTCATATACCAGGAGATACCACTTCTGATCTAGTCGATGAGGATGATATAGAGGATCTTATAGCAAGTTTGAGGCAAAAGAAGTGATAGTCCCTGAGCTTGTAGCCCCTGCTGGAAATTTCACCAAGCTTAAAATCGCATTAGCTTACGGCGCAGATGCTGTTTATGCAGGACTTAGCAATTTTTCTTTAAGGCAAAGAAGTGCGAGGGAGTTTAATTATGAAAGCTTTGAAGAGGCTATAAACTACACCCACTCTCTAAATAAAAAGCTCTTTGTAACAATAAATGGCTTTCATTTTAGCTCCCAGCTTGAAAATTTAAAAAGGCATATTTTAAGATTAAAGCAGATGAAACCTGATGCCTTCATAGTAGCTAGCTTGGGTGCTGTGCGTTTGGCAAAAGAGTTAGCCCCTGAAATTCCACTTCATATCTCAACTCAAGCAAATGTGTTAAATTATTTAGATGCCTTGTGTTACAAGGAAATGGGAGCAAAACGAATCGTCATTGCCCGTGAATTAGGACTTAAAGACGCACAAATGATCAAAGATAACTGCGACATAGAGCTTGAAGCCTTTGTACACGGATCTATGTGCTTTGCCTACTCGGGTCGTTGCCTCATAAGTGCGGTGCAAAGCGGCAGACAAAGCAACCGTGGCTCTTGTGCGAATGATTGCCGCTTTGAGTATGAGCTTTACGCTAAAAATAAAGAAAACGGCACGCTTTTTCGCCTAGAAGAAAATGAACAAGGCACACACATTTTTAACTCAAAGGATTTAAATTTAAGCACTCAGATTGAAAAAATAATAAAAACTGGTTGCATAAATGCCCTTAAAATAGAAGGTCGCACCAAAAGCGAATACTACGTAGCACTAACTGCTCGCACTTATAAAATGGCTATTTTAGATACTATAAGAGGCGAATTTAAAGCCTCTAAGTATGAAGAAGAAATTAACACACTTAAAAACAGAGGCTTTACAGACGGGTACTTAGTATCTCGTGCCTATGAAAAACTTGATACTCAAAATTTCAAAACAAGTTTGCAAGAAGGCACTCATCAAGTTTGTGCTTTAAGCGAGGATGGGGAGTTTTTTAAATGCAAAGGGCTTGTGAGGCTAAATACCCCCTATGAAATCATGTCTCCTTTAAATTCAAGCATTATTAAATGCGACAATGACACAGGTTTGGTATATGAGGATGCGGGGAGATATTTTGTTGAATTTAAAAAGCTTGTAGCAAGAAACAAAAAAGATTTTAAAGAAATTCACAGCGGCAATGAAAATGAGATAAAACTGCCCCAGCCTCTGCCTGAATTTAGCTTTTTAAGAAAGGAGCTTTGATGGGTTTTGTAAGTATTATTATGGGATCAAAAAGTGATTATGAGGTGATTGTCGAGGCTAGTAAGGTGCTTGAAAAATTTGGCGTGAAATACGAGATAATTATCAGCTCAGCACACAGAAGCCCAGAACGCACGGCTTCTTATGTCAAGGAAGCCGAAAAAAAGGGTGCAAAGGTATTTATTGCAGCAGCTGGAATGGCAGCACATCTAGCAGGTGCGATCGCAGCACACACCACAAAGCCTGTTCTTGGCGTACCAATGCCTGGGACAAATCTAGCAAGTATGGATGCTCTTTTTTCAACCGTGCAAATGCCAAGAGGCATTCCTGTGGCTACTTTGGCGATCGGAAAGGCGGGGGCGGCAAATGCTGGCTATTTGGCCTTGCAAATTTTAGCCTTAAATGATGAGAGCTTAGCCCTTGCTCTAAAAGAGGATAGAAAATTGCAAGAAGAAAAATTAATAAAAGATTCAAAAACAGTTGAAGTGCTAATAAGAGAGGATTAGATGCAAACATATTTGGAATTAAACGAGTTTTGCAAGCTTGTTCATTTAAATGAGGATGCTGTTAAGGCTATGATGGCAAAGGGTTCTTTGAATTTCAAAGAAGAGGATGGCAAGATTTACATAGAGGCAAATCAAGGCACATTCTCTATTGTCCCAAAGGGATCAAGTGAGGCTACCCCCATAAACAGCATAAGTCTAGCAGGTGAGAGCTTTGTAGAAAAGACCATAGGAACTATTTTAAATTTGCACGAAAAGGTGCTTGATGCAAAGGATGAAACTCTTGATTCTTTAAAAAATGAGAATAAATTTTTAAGGGATGCACTTTATTCTATGCAAGAAATTTATGATGAGGATAGAAAAACAATAGACATTTTAAACGAGCAACTTTCAAGGGCTCAAGAAGAAGTAGAGTTTTTAAAACGAAAATATAAGCTTATGTGGAACAAAGCTGTGGATAATTTCAATCAAAGCAAAAACTCAACACCTCCCCCTCAAAGCCCAACAAATCAAAGCTTAAACGCTGAGGTGGCTAAAAATTCAACACCAAACACTGAAAATAAGGATCAAGGCTCAGTAAATTCAGTCCCTAATACTCAAAATTCAGCTCAAAATGCTACAAATTCAACGCCAAGCACTCAAAATTCAGCTCAAAACGAGGCAAAGCAATGACCTTTTCACAAATCATCTTAAATTTACAAAACTTTTGGCAAAAAGAAGGTTGCGTTATAATGCAAGCCTATGATATGCCATCAGGGGCTGGCACCTTTCATCCTGCTACCTTTTTAAGAAGCCTTGATAGCAAGCCTTGGGCGGTTGCTTATGTAGCACCTAGTCGCCGTCCTAGCGATGGACGTTACGGCGAAAACCCCAACCGCTTGGGTGCTTACTATCAATTTCAAGTTCTCATCAAGCCTAGCCCTGATCAAATTCAAACCTTATATCTTAAAAGCCTTGAAACCTTGGGGTTTGATCTAAAAAACCACGACATTCGCTTTGTGGAGGATAACTGGGAAAGCCCTAGCCTTGGAGCCTGGGGGCTTGGCTGGGAGGTGTGGCTTGATGGTATGGAAATTACGCAATTTACCTATTTTCAACAAGTGGGCGGTATTGCCGTAGAGCAAGTTAGTGTGGAGATAACTTATGGCTTGGAGCGGCTAGCTATGTATTTGCAAGATGTGGATAATGTCTATGAGATAGTTTGGAATGAATTTAGAGGCGAAAAGGTGCTTTATAAGGATGTGCATAAAAGAGGCGAGTTTGAGTATAGCAAGTATAATTTCGAGTTAAGCTCGGTTGAAAGCTTGAATTTGCAGTTTGAAAATGCTTACAAAGAGTGCAAAGCCGTGCTTGAAAGTGGCTTTGCCCTGCCTGCTTATGATTACTGCTTACTTGCAGCACATAGCTTTAATCTTTTAGACGCAAGAGGGGCAATTAGCGTAACTCAAAGGCAAGATTATATGCTTAAAATTAGAGAGCTATCCAAAAATTGTGCGGAAATTTATATGCAAAGCAAGTAGAACGGCTTGGCTTTTTAAAAATTCATCTTTTTGCTTCGCTACGCTTGCAACCCGTTGGGTGAGTATGCGATGCGCGTGATTTTAAGATTTTTGAAATGCACGGACGACAAGCCCGCTAACATTCCAAAAATCTTAAAAAACAAGTACAGCCATACCGCAAATACTAGAATTTGTGGCTTACTATCAAAGCGAATTTAAGAGCTTTGCAATAAAATTTTGATAAAATTCAAAAGTGTATTTAAAATAACGCGAGGATATTTTCAAATGAAACTAGCTAAAATCTATGAATTTTTAGACAAACTAAGCCCCTTTGATATGCAAGCGGAGTGGGATAATAGTGGGCTTTTGCTTGGGAATTTAAATGATGAAATTCAAAAGATTTATCTAAGCCTTGACATAGATGAAAATTTGCTTGAAAATGCCGATGAGAATTCGCTTTTCATCACTCATCATCCCTTGATTTTCAAGGGTTTAAAGGACTTAGCAGGGGATAAATACCCACAAAAACTGCTTAAAAAGATGATTTTAAAAAATCAAAGCCTTATTTCAATGCACACAAACTATGATTTAAGTCATTTAAATGCTTATTTTACCGAGCAGGTCTTAGGACTTAAAATCGCAGATAAAGATAAATTTATCATTTACGCGGACATTGATATGAAATTTAATGAATTTTTGGAGTTTTTAAAGCAAAAATTAGAGTTAAAGAGTTTAAAATTCAGCTTTGCAGGAAAAGAGCGTATAAAAAGGCTTGCCATTTGCACGGGTAGCGGTGGGGATTTGATTGAAAAAATCCTCTCAAACAATGCTTGTGCCATAAATTCACAGCACAAAGTAACTTGCTTTTTAACAGGGGATTTAAAATACCATCAAGCCCTAGCCGCACTTGAAAGCGGCTTGTCGCTTATTGACATAGGACATTACGAAAGCGAGAGCTGTTTTGCAAAATCCTTGCAAAAACACTTGCAAAATTTGCAAATACAAACTATAATATGTGTTTCAAAAAATCCCTTTGGATATTTTTAAAGGAAAAACGATGAATAAATACCTAGAACAACTTGTCTCCCTCTCGCAAATTGATGCGGAAATTGACAGCTTTGAGCCTAAAATTCAAGCTATCTCAAAGCCCTTAAAAGAGGCAAAGCACAAAATAGCAAGGCTTGAGCAAAAGCTAGCAGACTTTGACATTGAAATCAAAGAGCTTGAGGCTCAAAAAGTTGGAGCAAACGCTCATATAAGCGAGTTTGGTGCGAAGATTGAGGACATCGCCAAAAAGGTAGGTGCTGTAAAGACAGAAAAGGAAGCAAATGCCCTTAAAATCGAAGAGGACATAGCCAAAGAACAACTTGACGCAGCCAACGAGGAAATTAACCGCCTTGATAAGATTTTAGAAAGCAAGGAAGGCTTTAAAAAAGAGTGCGAGCAAGAAAAAGAGGCTCAAATCAAGGCTTTAAGCGAGCTTGAAAGTAGCATAAATGCCGAGATAGCAGAGCTTGAAAAGCAAAGAAATGTCATTGATGAGAAAAAAAGTAAGTTAGTTTCCGTGATGAATCAAAAGATTTTAAGCTTTTATCAAAAGATTCGCAAATGGGCGAAAAACACAGCCGTAGTGCCTGTTAGAAAGCAAGCTTGCTATGGCTGTTTTATGAAAATCTACGATAAGACCTATCTAGCAGTGCTTAAAAGCGAGGAGATTGTTACTTGTCCTCACTGCGGGCGAATTCTTTACAAGGAGCCCGGTAGCACCGAAAACAATGAGCCTAAAAAGCCTAGCAAAAAGATAATTGTCGCCGGCGAGGACGCACAAGAGCTTTGATAGCCTTTTATTTCATCCTTTCTTGGCTTGTGTGGGTTCTTTGTGCCTTGCCACTCTTGCTTGTGTCTTTTTTTAGCAAAAAGCACAGGCAAAGTTTTAAATCTCGCTTTTTCCTTTACAAAAATCCCAAACAAGCACCTGCAAGCGTGCATTTTCACGCCTGTTCCTTTGGGGAGGTGAGAGCCATCTTGCCCCTAATAAGCGAGTTTGAAAGCCGCATTTCTGTCATCACTCAAACAGGCTTTGATGAGGCAAAAAGGCACTCAAAGGCTGTGAATTTCTTGCCCTTTGAAAATTTCATCCCCCTTTGGTTTTCGCCCTGCAAGGTGCTTGTGGTATTTGAGGCTGAGTTATGGCTAATGCTTTTTTTTGTCGCAAAACTCAAAGGTGCAAAAACCCTTTTAATAAATGCAAGAATCTCGCAAAAATCCTATCCCAAATACCAAAAATTCGCCTTTTTATACAAAAAAATCTTTTCTTACATAGATGAGATTTACGTTCAAAGCGAGGCTGACAAAGAAAGGCTTGAAAATTTAGGTGCTTGCAAGGTGCAAGTCTTAGGAAACATAAAGACAAACACAGTTATAAAGCCAAGCAAGGCTTACACAAAGCTAAATTCAAGGCTTATCATCTTTGCTAGCACGCACGAGAATGAGGAAAGCTTGCTTTTGTCAAATTTTACTCTCGCAAAGGGGCAAAAACTCGTCATCGCCCCGCGTCATCCTGAACGCTTTGACAAGGTAGCAAGGCTTGTGAAAGATTATGCAAGGCAAAAGGGGCTTGAATTTAGCCTTTTTAGTGAGCTAAATTTAAAAAACTTAGACCTAAAAAGCGAGTTTAAGGCTGATATTTTAGTCCTTGATGCCTTGGGCGAGCTTGTGAATTTTTATGCCATTTGTGATTTGGCTGTGCTTTGTGGCTCATTTATCGAGGGCATAGGTGGGCATAATCCTGTGGAAATTGCCGCCCTTAATAAGCCCTTAATCTCAGGTGCATTCATACACAATCAAATCCCCCTTTATGAAAGCCTTGAGGGTGTGCGAATTTGCAAGGATTTAAGCGAATTCAACGAGCTTGTAAAAAGCCATTCCCAAAAAACAAGCCTTAAAAACAAAATCGATTTAAGCCCCATTTTACAAAGCATTCAAAGGGGCATTGATGCAAGATAAGGCTTATAAGATTCTAGCTAGACAAGAAAAAATTTCAAACAATGCAGCCAAAGAGCTAATTGATAGCGGTTTGGTCTTTGTAAATGGCAAAAAGCTGCTACTAGCTCGCACTTTAATGAGCGAAAATTCACGCTTTGTCATTACAAAGCCTCAAAAGGCAAGGCTTATCTTTGAGGATGATAAAATCATAGCCCTAAACAAGCCCTTTGGAAAGGTAAGCGAGGATTTAGAGCGTGAATTTAAGGCTCACCTTTTAAACAGGCTTGATAAAGAAACAAGTGGGGTGGTCTTGCTTTACAAGGATGAGGCTTTTCGTGCTTCTTGCATAGAGGAATTTAAAAGGCAAAGGGTTAAGAAGTGCTATTTGGCAATAGTTAGTGGAATCTTGTGTGATGAAATAGCCATAAACGAGCCTATTTTGACAAAAAAAACAAGACAAAGCGCTTATAGCAAGGTAAGCAAAGAGGGCTTAGAGGCTAAAACCACGCTCACACCCTTGCTTGTAAGTGGCAAGAAAACTCTCGTTAAGGCTACAATAAGCACGGGACGAACCCATCAAATTCGTGTGCATTGTGCCTTTATAAAACACGGCATAATAGGCGATGAAAAATATGCCAAAAGCAGGGCTAAAAGAATGTTTTTGCATAGCTTTGAGTTAGGAATTTTTAACTATCATTTTAGGGCGAATTTAGATGAGAGTTTCAATGACTTTGGCTTTGATTTAAAAAATTTGCAAATTTAAAACAAGCTTGAATTTTATCTGTATAAATTTAGCCCAAGATAGCTTTAAGATCCTGTAAAATGAAAAGCTGCTTTGCAAAAAAACAATTTTATCTATTTTAATGAAACATATCAAAACTTATGTGCTAAAACAAAGTTTATTAGGACCTGTGTAGTTTGTGGAGTGCAGTTGTAAATTTAAAGCTAAGCTCCACATTGTAAAAAACTTTATTTGCTTTAAGAGGCTAGGAATTATAAGATTGTATGGCATATTTACGCTTTTTTATAAAACATCAAGCTTTTAACAGCACACAATAAGCTTAAAAATTCACAAGCTACACTGCTAAAAGCAATTAAATTTATAAAACTTTAAAATTCAAGTCAATAAACCTTGAATTTTTTGCTAATAAAATAAATTTGCTAGCTCAATTTAAATTCAAAAAATTTTTGCCTTTGGCTTAAAAGAAAGCCAAATTTAGATATAATGCACATTTTAAAAGAATTTTAAAAGGAGTAAAATATGACACATATAATCTTTGCACACAGTTATTTTGACAGGTCCAAAGCCAACAAAACTCTGCTTGATAGCTTAAAAAACGAGCAAGACATAACTCTTAGTATGCTACATGAACGATATGCTGATGACAAAATAGACATAGCAAGAGAACATGAGGATTTATCAAAGGCCGATAAGATAGTTTGGCAATTTCCTCTTTTTTGGTATTCTGCACCTGCTATCCTAAAAAGCTGGCAAGATGAGGTTTTAACCCCTCTTTATACTCAAACAAACACTGTCATCTCAGGTAAAAAGGTGGGAATGATCGTAACTTTGGGCGGAAGTAAGAATGATTACAAGCCATATGACAGTGCAAATGAAAGTGCTATGCAACGCATTTTGCTGCCACTGTTTTTAACTATCAAGGCTGTAAATGCCTTGCCTCAAGAGCCCTTGCTTTTTTATAGTGCTGAAAAGCTAGAAAATATTGACACTAAGATATATTTAAATTATCTCAAAAATCTATAAGCAAGGCTGTGGCATAAAAACAAAGGTGTCCTCTTGTTTTTGCAAAAATAGCACGGTGATTTATTGAAATTTTAAGCTTGATTAAGGCTAAATTTAAAGAAAGGTAAAAATGTTTGAATTAATAGGCGATTCTTTCAAAACAGCCATAAATAAACTTCGCTTTGTAGATGATGAAAAGGCACTCAAAAACGCCATAGAAACGCTAAAAAAGGCACTTTTAAAGGCTGATGTGCATCACAAGGTCGTAAAAGAGCTACTTTCCTTGATAGAAACTGAGGTAAAAGCCAAAGGCATAGGGCAAAAGCACTTTTTAGTCTCTGTGAAATCAAATTTAGAGACGGTTCTAACCGCAAAGGGCAAGAATCAAGGCTTTGTATATGCCTCAAAGCCTCCAACTGTGGTGCTTATGTGTGGTTTGCAAGGTGGGGGTAAGACAACAAGCACGGTCAAACTTGCAAACTATCTCAAACTTCGGCAAAAAAAGGTTTTAATCGCAGCTTGCGATTTGCAAAGGCTTGCAGCTGTGGAGCAGTTGCGTCAGCTTTGCGGTGCAAACGAGCTTGAGCTCTTTTTCATAGAAAATGAAAACAATGCCCTAACTGTCGCTAAAAAAGCCTTGCAAAGGGCAAAAGAAGGGCTTTTTGATGTCTTGCTTGTGGATACCGCAGGACGTCTTGCAATCGATGAAGCCCTAATGAGCGAGCTTAAAGACATAAAAGAAGCTTTAAAACCCGATGAGATTTTTTATGTCGCGGACGCGATGAGTGGGCAAGATGGGGTAAAAACAGCGACTAGCTTTGATGAAAGATTAAGCCTTACGGGCGTGATTTTAAGCAAATTTGACGCAGATACCAAAGGCGGCGTAGCACTTGGCATAGCTAGACAGCTTAATCTCCCACTTCGTTTCATAGGCACGGGCGAGAAGGTGGCGGATTTAGAGGTGTTTATCCCTGAGAGGATAGTCTCTCGCATTATGGGCGAGGGAGATTTAGCAAGTTTGGCTGAAAAAACAGCAGCTGTGATTGATGAAAAAGAGGCTAAAAAAATCGGTGCTAAAATCAAAAAGGGCGAGTTTAATTTTGAGGATTTTCTAGCTCAAATGGAAAGCGTGAAAAAGCTAGGCTCGATGAAGTCCTTGCTTGGTATGATACCTGGGATGTCGCAGCTTGCAAATCAAGTGAAGGATTTGGACCTAGAAAACTCAAAAGAAATCGTGCATATCAAGGCGATGATTTCATCTATGACTCCAAAGGAAAGGCAAAGCCCAAGCCTCTTAAACAACTCCCGCAAGGCTAGGATAGCAGCTGGGGCTGGGCTTTCGCAAATGCAAGTGAACCGTTTTTTCAAGCAGTTTGAAAATGCAGCCAAACTTGCTAAAAGATTTTCTGGCAAGGGCGGAATGCAAAATTTAATGTCTATGATGGGCAATGCAAGGGCTGGCTTTGGCAGATAATTTAGCTTTTTTAAAAATAATTTAAATTTAAAGGCTCTTTTTCAAAAAAGTGTTGATTTGTCATTTTGAGCCTATGGGCGAAGAAGCCGTAAATTTAAGGCATTTCTCAATAAATGCGTGGATTCTTGGCACACGCTGGGAATAACCAATATGACATTTTGTCTAAAATCAATACTTGTTTGAAAAATAGCCAATTTAAAAACAAGATTTTTTAAAGACCATTTAAAAAAGCGTTGAATTTGGCATTTTGTAGCAAAGAAAGATAAAAATTTGCTATAATGCGATTTTAAATTTGAATTTTGCTTGAATTTAAGTTTAAATTCAGCAAAATTTTGAGCTTAATTTTCATTTATAAGCATCTTGGTGTTTATAAATGAAACTTAAACTAAGGAGCAAAAATGACAGTCGTTAGACTAACAAGAATGGGGCGAAAGAAAAAGCCCTTTTACCGCATCGTTGTAACAGACAGCCGCAAAAGAAGGGACGGCTCGTGGATAGAAAGCATAGGGTATTATAATCCTATGAGCGAGCCAGAGGTCGTAAAATTTGACGCCGAACGCCTTAAATACTGGCAAGGCGTGGGTGCAAAACTTAGCGAAAAAGTCGCTTCCATCACAAGTAAGTAAAATGGTAGAGGATTTTTTAAGAGAATACGCCACTCTCATAGCCGATTACCCAGAAAAGATTAAAACGCAACGTGTGGAGCTTGGCGAGAATTTCGCAGAAATCATCATCTATGCTGATAAAATAGACACAGGAAAGCTCATAGGCAAGAACGGCAAGATGATAAATGCCATTAAAACCGTCATTGGAGCTTGTAAGAGCAAGGACTCCACAAATTACCGCGTGAGCGTTAAAAGCCTTGAAGAATGAGCTTGTGCTTGTGGCAAGGCTTGGGCGGGTTGTTGGCGTTCAGGGCTTTGTGAAACTTCACAATCTTAGCGATTTTCCCAAGCAGTTTAAAAGAGGTGTTTGCTTTTTTGACAAAGAAAACAAGGCTTACACCATAAAAGAAAAGCAAGGCGAGAATGTGCTGCTTGAGGGCTTTGAGAGCGTTGAGGCTGCTAAAACTTTGGTGAATTTAGAGCTTTTTCAAAGTGTTGAGGAAAGCCGCAAAAGCTGTAAGCTAAAAAAAGATGAGTATTTTTATTTTGACATTATTGGGCTAAAAGTCCTTGAAAATGAGCTTTTGCTCGGCGTTGTCAAAGACATTTTAGAATCTCGTAATCATCTTTTTTTAATCAAAAGCGATGAAAATCTTGTAAAAAAAGGCTTTGCAAGTGAGTTTTATCTGCCATATATAGATTTTTATATAGAAAAGATTGATTTAAAAGAGGGTAAAATTTGCACAAAAAATGCCTTGAATTTGCTTGAAAGCCTATAAGGCTTACAAAGCTTTTTTCAAAACTGTCAAATGCTTCATAAGACTTAAATTTATAGGTTCATTTTTAAAAAATATGGCGATTGATACTTTTAGCTAATATAATTACAGCCCAAAGCTTGATAAAATCGATCTTAGTATATATTTTTGTCCTACATTTAAAAGCAAAAATTTAATCAATTTTAGAGTGCTTTTGTGCTGATATTTGCGTAAGCAAAATCGCCCTCTTTGCAAGGTTTCTCGCCCTTGCGTGAATAGGATAGTGCAACAAGCTTTTAATAGCAAAAGAGTGTGAAAAAATCAGCAAAACGAAGTTTCTTTAAAAAATGAGCGGTGAAATCGAAGTTGATGAAAGTTATTTTTTGCTTCGTTACACTCACAACTGCGTAGTAGAAGGGGCTCGCATAGTGCGTGGCAAGCGTGGGCGTAGAGCTGATCGCAAAAGTTTTTACTTCGTGCTACACACTCGTCCCTTTGCGAGAAGGGATGCTAAAGCACTAGGCTAGCATTTATACGCAGATGATAAAACATTGCTTGGACAAAGAGTTGCTACCTATAATAAAAGACTTTGCAGAGCTTAACGAATGCGAGATTTACAGAAAAGCTTCAAAGGCTGCGGTGCCTTGGTTGATTTTTTACAACGCTATGCCCCTTCCTTTGCAAGAAGGAGCAAGGGTACATTATAGAGTAAAACACAACAAAAAACGAGTTTGCAAATGGATGAAACCACATAAACGAAATTGTGAATTTTTTTGTTTCGTGTTACAAACTCGCAAATGTAAGCAGAAGTGGCTTTGCTAAATTTAGACTTGCTAAATTTAGAGGTAGAAAGAAATTTTTATCCTTCACTTAAAAGAAACTGAATTTAGATATAACACTAAAAATTTAGGGCAAAATTCTCATCAAATTTTATTAAAGTTGATAAGAGAAAATCCTATTAAAGTAGCTTGAGCCAATTTCAATTACCTAATAATATAACAATAGATCAAGGCTAGGTTAAACTTAAACCAAAGGGATGTTAAGTTAAGTTCTGCGAAAAACAGAATTTCGTTTTCAAATTTAGCAGATATAATTTAAGAAATTACGAAGTATTTTTTTGCTTTCTTGCACTCGTAACTGCTAGCAAAAGGGCTTAACAAAGTGCTAACTAAGCCTGGGTGTGGTGCTTTTTACAAAAGTTTTCATTTCGTACCATCCATCTTTAATTATCTAAGCTTAATAACTGGAATTGAATTTAAATCAATCTAACTTTGCGATACATGATCTTAAAACGAAGTGCTTGTCTTTGAATGCAGACCGTAAGGTGCTATTTTGTGGCTGAGTTAGCATAACTTACACGGAAGTTTACAAAGCTTGGCAAAGCTTAGATTGCATAAGGGTTTCAAAGCATATGATGGCTTGGTGAATTTTTGTTTCATTCTACGCGTCTTGCAACTTTGCAAGAAGGAGTAAAAGCTCCTTATATGATAAAGCATAACGAAAATGAGTTTGCAAATGGGTAAAAACACATTAAAGATCTTGTGAATTTTTTTGCTTAGTACTCTTGCAAGCTCGTAGTAGAAGTTTGTGTAATTTAAATCTGCCAAAGCTGACGAAATTAAAAAAGAAAATTTTATCCTTTACTTAAAAAACACAAGATTAAGAGAGAAATTTTAGAATAAAATTCACAGCAAAATCTATTAAAATAGATAAGCCAAATTCTCGTTAAGCTTAATTGAACCTAAATTAAAACTTGGAAAGCCAAGCTTATCGTTTATTTCAATAAAAATATAAGTTTGCAAGAAAGGTTTCTTAAAAATTTAGTTTTAAAACAAGGCTTTAAAATGCTTTGCTGGTATAAAATTCATAAAGATGAACGCTTTTTGAAAAATCCTTCATAAAAATACCCACTAAAATCACTTCTTTAATTTTTTACAAAATTAACTCAAATCAATGAATTTAATAAAAAATGTTTTTATAATTTTGATAAAATTTATAAAAAGGATTTTTATTTATGTTGAAAAAAATTTATAAAAAATCTGCACTTTTGGTGCTTGTTCTTGGTGCAAGTTGCGTTGTGGCTGAGGATTTGGCTTCGCCAGGTCAAACAAGGGCTTTGATTTCCTTTTCTCCGCCACCGCTTATAACGCCTATGAATTCGCTCTCTCACAAGCTAGAAAATCAATTTGACGCTACAAATAGAAGCTATCACAGTGTTACAAACACCCTTGATAAAGCCTTTAATCCTTTTCATTTTAGCACAGGGCTTTATGGTAATTCTACTTACAGCACCTTGCTTGGCAAATTCAGGGCAAGCAAGGTTTATGGGGCTTTAAATGCACATTACACAAAGGCAAATTCCTACAAGGACGGCAATGGCGATAAGGTAAATTTTGGCTACAAAAGAACGGGCGCAAACGCTATGTTTGGTTTCGTGCCAAATGCTTATAATGAGCTTAAATTTAGCTTTTTGTTTGATAAGATAAGTGATGATAAGCAGCCTCATTATGTAATGGATGCAATACAAACAAATCGATATATTTTTAGGTTTGATTATCGTTTAGGCGAGGAAAATTTAGACAATACCTTGAATTTAAGTGCGATGTATAGGGACATTTCAAGGCAGGCGAATAATTTTGACTTGCGAACTAATAGTGGTGCTAGAACCAAGATGAAGGTTGATAGAAACATACTTGATATAAATGCAAAATATGATATATCCTGGCAAAAAGGACACAATGAATTTGGCGTGATTTACACTCACGACACTCATCTAGCAAAAAGATTTATGAAACAGCCTAGTGCTAGTGATTTTACGCACAATGGCTACCGCTTTGCAAATGTGCTGGTAAATCAAATCAGCCTTTATGAGAGCCTTAAATTTGATTTTAACGAGATGAATGCCTTGAATTTAGGGCTTCATTATGATTATAGCATAGCAGACATTAAGGATAAAGATGTCGTGGTAGCACAAAATGGCGCAACGCAAATCACAGCGAATAATATGTGGTTTATGCACTACGGACAAAGGCTTGGCAAAAATATCAAAAAAGACGCCCTTTCAGCCTCGCTCAAATACGAGTTAAAGCCCTCT
The DNA here is from genome assembly GCF_006864425.1 of Campylobacter troglodytis. Lineage (GTDB taxonomy): Bacteria > Campylobacterota > Campylobacteria > Campylobacterales > Campylobacteraceae > Campylobacter_D > Campylobacter_D troglodytis. Next base: position 15,526 of record NZ_QHLI01000035.1, read on the forward strand.
TCAAGCCAAAATTACAGCTTGAATTTACAAAGCATAGAAAGGATAGCTAGTAATGATGAACGCTTTGTCTCCATAAATCCTGCAGCAGCTGCGACAGCACCTTATGCACAGCAAGCCCAAGCACACGCTCAGGCTTGGGTAAGCAATCCTTTCTTAGAACCAGAACGTCACAACAGAGTGAAAATCGAGGCAAAGATAAAAAGTCAATCCTTTAAAAGCTATATGAACTCAGCTTACGATGAAAACGCATTTAGCTTGGGTGGCTATGTGATGGCTGATTTTGTGGATAAGTTTATACTTTATGATAGATTTAGAAGCTATGAAAATGCTGCTAATGCGCAGCAGCAAGCCTTTTATAGAAGCCATATCATTTCACGAAATGTAGATGCAAGGATTTTTAGTGCCAACGCAAATTTTGCCTATAATTTTTTAAGCAATTTTGGTGTGAAATTCAATGTATGGTATAGCTGGGGAGAAAATGACACGGACAAACGTCCCTTATATCAAATTCGCCCGCTTGAAACCCAGCTAAATTTAGACTATGAGGACTATGCTTTTTTTGGTAAATTCAATGTAGGCTCAGCCTTAAGAGCAGTTGCAAAGCAAACAAGAAGGGATGATAGCGTTGCCACAGGACTTGGCATAGATAGAGAGAAGGCTGGCTTTGCCGTGCTTGACATATACGCTGGGCTAAGTATATATGATAAAATAGGACTTCGTTTTGGGGTAGATAATGTTTTAAACAAAGCGTATAGCGAGTATATCAGTGCTTCGCATGTGGAGGCTATCGCGCCAACGGCTATTATCAATGCGCCGGGCAGGACATTTTATATCAGCATTCACGGCAATTTTTAAGGCTAGAATTTAGCCTTGTGAATTTAAGCAAAATTTGTGAATTTTTACAAAATTCACAGGGCTAAATTTAAACATAAATTCACAGTAGCTTTGAATTTTAAGATCTTATTTTAAAAAAGGATTAAAAAGTTTTTAAAAAGAAGGTTTTTTAAGAGGGCGTTGAATTTTTAGCAAAATTAAATGCTTATTGCAATGAGAATAACGAGTGCGAAGTGCTTACCTAGTGTAAGCAAAGTGCTTAACATAGTGTAAGTAAAAGAACCTCAATACTCATTAAAAAGGCTTAATGGCAAGTTTAGATGAGAATTGACACGAAATGATTTTAAAACAAAACACAATTTGAAAGGATAAATTATGAAAAGACGAGAGTTTTTACAGGTAAGTAAAAATCTAGGTTTAGCTGGTTTGGCAGGTTTAGCCTTGCCAAATTTAGCTTTTGGCAAAGAGGATTTTACACTTTGGGGTGCGCCTGCTTTAATTTCCTTGCCCCTTGCTTTTGCAGCAAATCAAGGGGAGGCAAGAAAGATTAAGGGGTTTAAATTTGCGGTATGGAAAAGCCCTGATCAGCTTAGAGCTGGCTTTGCAAGTGGGGACTTTGTGTTAAGTGCAGCACCCTCAAATGTAGGCATAAATCTAGCCCATCAAGGACTTGATGTCAAGGTGCTTAACATACTCACAAATGGCTTAAACTACATTTTTACAAGGGATAGCTCCATAAAAAGCCTTGAAAATTTGCAAGGCAAAAGCCTCATCGTGCCTTTTAAAAATGATTTGCCAGACATCATCTTAAAGGCTTTGTGTGATAAATTCAAGGTGGATATAAATAAGATAAAAATTCACTACGCGCCTAACCCGCCCCAAGCCGTGCAGCTTTTCATCACTAAAAGTGAATTTGACGCCGTTCTTGTAATGGAGCCTCTAGCCTCAGCTCTAAATTTAATGGCAAAGAAAAATGGGCTTGTAGTGCATAGACAAATAGACATACAAGCACTTTGGAAAGAGGGCTTTGGAACGACAATTTCTCAAGCTGGACTTATAGTCAAAGGTAACTTTTACGAGCAAAACAAGGACTTTTTCGAGCTTTTACACAAGGATTTACAAAAAGCACTCAAATGGATACAGTCAAATCAAGATAGTGCCGCAACGCTTGGTGCAAGGTATCTACCAGCCCCAGAGCCAGCCATAAAGCTTGCTTTACCCTATGCAAATTTAGTGGCGATTAAGGCAAGTGAAATGGTGGATGAGTTAATGAGTTTTTATCAAGTCATCTACTCGCTTAATCCTCAATTTTTAGGCGGCAAAATGCCTGATAAAGGCTTGTTTTTATGATACTTGAAAATGGCATTAGGCTCAAAAGAAATGTTTTTATTGTGTTAAGCGAGCATTTTTTTAGTGCCTTTCATACCTTGGGTGTGATTTGTTTTTTTATGGGAGCTTGGGAATTTGCAGCTCATTTCACAAGCCCTATTATCCTTCCAAGTGCCATTGAGGTGCTACAAAGAGCCTTTGAGCTTTTAAAAGATGAGCAAGGCTCTTTACTTCTTAGCCTAAAAAGGGCTTTCATAGCCATAAGTTTGGGCTTTTTTTGTGGGGCTAGCCTTGGCATAATGGCAGCAAATTTCAAAAGCTTTGCGAAATTCATAAAGCCTGTTGTGGATATTTTGCAAGGCATTGCGCCTATTGTTTGGGTGGTGATTGCACTTTTTTGGTTTGGCATAGGCTCTGTAAGCGTGGTATTTACTTGCTTTATTACCATTTTGCCCCTATCTTTTGGGGCTAGCTTTGTAAGTGTGATGAGTTTAAATGATAAATTAGCTGAGGTATGCAAAGCCTATCATTTTGGCTTTTTGAAAAGATTAAGGGTGTTTTATCTGCCCTCAATGCTACCCTTTTTACTCAGTAATTTAAGCATAGTCTTTGCTATGGGCATTAAAATAATGATAATGGCTGAGCTTTTAGGGGCAAATGACGGGGTGGGTGCAAGGATAAGCGATGCAAGGAATTTGCTTGATAGCACGCAAATTCTAGCCTTTGTTATGCTTATGGTGGGCTTAATCTTGCTCTTTGAAGCCCTTGTAATCAAGGTGCTTAAAATCACGCTTTTGCCGTGGCTTGAAAGGGCTTAAATGAAATGCGTGCTTTTGTGAATTTTAAAAGTCTTATAAAAATGCTAAATTGAACTTGAATTTAAGGAAAGTAATGCTTGAAATTTCAAAGCTAAATTATACAATCGCTCAAAGTGAGATTATCAAAGATTTTAATCTAAGCCTTAAAAAAGGCGAGCTTATCACGTTTTTTGGAGCAAGTGGGTGCGGTAAATCCACGCTTTTAAGGTGTATAGCTGGTATTTTAGAGCCAAAATCTGGACAAATTCAAGGCGAAAAATCAGCCTTTGTCTTCCAAGAACATTCCTTGTTTGAAAATTTAAACGCCCTTGAAAATGTAGCCATAACTATGTCAAAGCCCGATAAAAAGTGGATTTTAGAGCAGTTTAAATTCTTTTGCCTTGATGAAAAAGATGCTTTAAAATATCCAAGCGAGTTAAGCGGGGGGATGCGCGCAAGGGTGGCATTTATCAGGGCTTTAGCTTATGATGCGCCCTTGTTTTTGCTTGATGAGCCCTTTTCTGGGCTTGATTTTTATGTGAAGAAAATTTTGCTTCAAACACTCATCCAAAAGGTGAAAAAACAAAACTGTGCTGCCTTGCTTGTAACTCACGATGCCTTTGAAGCCTGTTTATTAAGCGATAAAATTTACTTTTTAAAGCCACATTTTATGCAGCTTGAAAAAAGTTTGTGTATAGAAAAAGACTTTGAAGAAAGAGACGAGCATTTCATCAATGCCTTGCTGAAAGAGCATTTTAAAGACAGGATTTATTATGAGTAGCTTTTTTGCTCATCCTTTTAGGATTTTTTTTATGAGTGCTGCTTGTTTTGCTATTTTAGCCTGTTTGGGGCTAATTTTTAAGCCCGGTCTTTTTATAATGTTTCATCAATTTATCTTCTTGCAAAGTTTTATGGGTGCGGCTTTTGCTGGCTTTTTGCTTACGGCTTTGCCTCTTTGGTGTGAGATTAAAAGCTCTTTAAAGCCTTTGAGTATCAGCCTTTTTGTGCTTTTGTGTTGTGCTTTTTTGATTGAATGCTTTTGGGGCTTTGGTTATTTTTTGATGAGCGTTTTTTGGTGCGTTTTATTCTGTAAAGCCTGCTTTTGGCTCATTAAATCAAAAAACACAAAAAACATTTCCCTTGTGCTTGTGCTGTGTGGGATTTTTGTTTTAACCTTGCTTAAAAATTTAGATTTTAAGCTCAATTTAGACTATACCTACATCCATCTTTGCGTGCTGGCTACGCTTGTTGTGAGTTTTAGGGTGAGTTTGGTGCTTGGAAATGATGCCTTGCAAAGCCTGTCAAATCCAAATTTAAGTTTTTTGCCAAATGCTGTGCTTAAAAACATATCTTGTTTTTTGCTTTTTGCCTTGATTTTGGCTATTTTGTGGGATAAAAATGCGAATTTAAACGCTTTTTTGGCTTTTGGTGTGGGATTTTCGCTTTTATCACGCCTTTCAAGCTGGCATTATAGCGTGTTTTTTAGGACGCATTATACCCTGATACTCTATCTTTTGTTTTTGGCTTTAAGCCTTGTTTATGTGGGGCTTGGCTTTGTGTATTTGCTTGATCTTTCTTATCTTGGCTTTGCCACTCACGCTTTGAATTTGCTTGTTTTGCTAGGCTTCATTTTGTTTATCTTTAACACCGTTTCTCTCAAACACACGCAAAATCAAATTTTTATCTTCTCTTTGGGGACGAGATTAAGCTTTGTCGCTCTTTTTTTAGCAGCCCTTCTTCGTGGGATTTTGGCTTATTTAGTGCTTTATTTTGCAAGTTTTTCTTGGCTGAATTTTGAGCTTTTTTATATCATTTTACCTGCTTTTTGCGTGTGCTTTAGCTTTGCTTATTTTATATTTTATTATTTTTCTATTTACAAAAACAATGCCTTTAAGGGCGATGAGGATTAAATTTTAACTTTGAATTTAAGATAAAATTAAGCTAAATTTAACTTGCTACTTTTAAATGATCTTAGGTTTAAGCCTTTAAATTCAAGTTAATTTTATTTAAGCTTCTTTTAAAAGAACTTTACAGGGCAACTTGTCTTTACAATTAAAAATTCAAGCCTTTAAAGACTTTAAAAAGCGAATTTTTGAATTTAAAACCCTATAAATTCAAGGATGTTTTTTAAAGGCTATTTTAAACAATGTTGATCTTTTAATACAAGCTTACAAGCTTCTTTCTTTTTTAAACGCAAACTAAATTAAAAGCCCTTAATCAAGATCTTCTTCTTTTAAGGGCTGGGCAAAAAATATATCTCTTTTTGCCCTTTTGCCTAGAATTTGACTGTAAAATTTAGGATCTAAGCCAAAATTGGGTCTTACACTTTGCACATTCTCAGGGCTAAAAAGCTCACCCTTCTTTATGTCCTTACTCGCATAAAGGCTTCTAGCAAAAATGCGGTTTTTCAAGGCTAGCTCATCAAGGCTTAGATCCCCATTTCCCAAGGCTTTTTCAGCCTCTCTAACTGCCTTAACCATAGCCTTAAACTCCTCAAAGTCCAAAGAAAAAGCACTGTCCTCGCTTTTAATACTCTTATCAAGCACAAAATGCTTCTCAATAGCCCTTGCACCAAGGGCTACACTCATTACAGGGGCTATAAAGCCAAAGCTGTGATCGCTAAGGCCAAGTTCTACGCCAAATCTTTCTTTTAAACTAAGAAGTGCTTTTAAATTTAGGCTTTCCAAAGGGGCTGGATAAGAAGAGGTACATTTTAAAAACATTAGATCCTTGTTTTCTTCTTCTTTAAAGATCTCAACCACCCTTTCAAGCTCCTCTATCAAGGCTATGCCCGTTGAAACAAGGGTTGGCTTTTTTTCCCTTGCAACTAGCCTTACAAAATTCTCATCATTTACCTCAAAGGATGCTATTTTAAAAAGTGGTAGATCAAAGCGGCGTAAAAAGGCTAAATCCTCCTCACAAAAGGGACTTGAAAAGCAGATCAGTCCCTCATTTTGAGCTGCTTCAAAGATCTGAGAATGCCACTCATAAGGGGTTTTTGCCTCCTCATAAAGCTCATATAATTTACGACCATCCCATAATCCTCCCTTGATGATAAAATCATCCTTGTCGCTATCAAGGGTAAGGCTTTTGGCTGTGTAGGTTTGAATTTTAATGGCATTTGCACCTGCTTGTTTGGCAGCTTTCACGCTTTTAAGTGCTGTTTCAAGGCTTCCTGCGTGATTGGCTGAAAGCTCAGCTACGATAAAAACTTCATCTTTTGTGTCAAAATTTGCTATCTTCAAGGCTATTCCTTAAATAAAATTTAAAACATTATAATAAAATTTTCTTAAAATCCAAATTTTAAACACCAAGTTTTGTTTGAATTTTTCAAGGGCTTTGTTTAAAAGAAGTTTGATTTGCCCTATAAACTTGTCATCTTGAATTTGCGTAAAAAAGCGATTTGTCGGATTGTTGGGCAAAAACCAAGGCAAAAATAGCTTCTTTCTAAACATTTATGTTTTACCAAAGAAACTTCGTTTTCTAAAAAAGCTATGCTTTAAGATTCTTCGCAAAGCTCAGAATGACAAAGTGGAGTTTGAGATACTTAACACACGCTCAGAATGACAAAGTGGTGCTTGAGATTCTTCGCTCGCTTTGCTATCTTAGAATGACAAAGGAAGGCTTTTGATTCTTCGTAAGGCTTAGGAATGACAAAGAATGAAGTTTCTTTGCTTTTTGTGAAAGCTCAAAGCCTAGCTTATTTATAAAACAAAATTTTTTAGCTAAAATAACAAGCTTATGTAGAAAACTCACACCTCTTTTAAAAGATACTTTTAAAGCCCTTCGTTTTAAGCAAAATTAATCAAAACCCCCATTACAAAAGCCGAATTTACAAATCCAAAATCCCCTTTGCAAGAGCTGAATTTTAATTGAATTTTACAAAGTTGCAACATTTTAATTTTAGCCTCTTAAATTCAGCCCCTTATCTAAGCTATTTTTATAAAAAACTTAAAATTCACAGCAAAAATGTCTTTCAATTTTTTATCTTAATCATAGTCCCTTTAAACCCTTTTTATGAAAAACTTTAACTTCACAGCTTGTGAAAAAAATCTTTCAACACCCTTTTATTCATTAAAATCCACAAAAAACTTAAAATTCACAGCTCAATCAACACCCATTCAAGCCCTTTTTGCAAAAAAGATCAAACTCACAAGAACTTCAAATTCAAAGCAGATCTTAGATTTAAATCTTCAAGGAGCATAGCTTTTTTTATGTTTCTTTGCTATCTTTCTAGCCTTAAAAAAACTAAAATGAAAAAGCTTAAAGGGGGTAGCAAGAGGATTTCCCTTAAAGCACTCTATCAAGGCAGATCCAAGCTTGTAGCTAAGATGATTTTTAAGCTCCTTGGCTTCTTTATAATCTTTTAGCTTTTTAAACTCACTAAGTTTAAACCTTGGATACAAACTAGCTAGATCCTCTAAAAGCCTCTTTTGTCTTTTGTGTTTAAGATAGCTAGAAGCAAGCACAAAGGGCACTGTCATATAGCCAAAAAGGCTCTTTGAGTGGGTTATGATTAGCTTTCCTAGCTTATAAGCAAGGGAGTTTTTTGTTCTTTGCGTGGCTGAGGGCTCAAAAGCCTCATTTTGCCTTTGAAGATTTTTAAACTGTGAATTTAAAGCCTCATTTTGCCTTAAAAGATAGTTTGTAAGATAGCTTGCAAAGAGGGCATTTGTGGGATCCCCTGCCAGAGCCTGGCTATACAAACTTAGAGTTTTTTGTGCGTTTTTTTCTCTTTCATACAGACTTGCAAGGGTGAAGTTAAGATAAGGCGCAGCTTTGAATTCTAGCTCTTTTAACTTTGCTGGTATGTCCTTGTAGGATGGATGCACTAGTCCTTCTATAAAGAGATCTAACTTCCTTGATACAAAGAATTTCACGCAAGCTTCAAGCTCGCTTAAATCCTTTAAGGCAAGGGCTTCTTTAAGCAAGGTGTTTGCATAGGAGGGATTAGCAGGATCATACTCATAGGCACGAAGTAAGATCTGCTTTTTTTCCTCATAAGTTTTATTCATCATTAGGGCAAGTTTATATAGATAGGCAATAGAAGAGGCCTTATACAAATGATCTGTTGGCAAGATCTTAAGATTTTTTTCTATGAGCTCTGTGTTTTCAGCAGGGCTTAAAAGCTCTAAAAAGCTCTTTTTTTCAACCTCACCCACCAGTGAGGGTATGAGTGAAAAGGCTGAAAGCTCTGGGCTTATGATCTTAGAGGCTAAACTCATTAGATAAAAGTCAAAGAACTCTTTTTGATCCCTACTAAAAGAGCTAGGACAAAGCTCAGCAGATACAAAGAGCTTGTCCTTAAAGCCTGACACCTTGTCCTTAATCATACCCAAAGCCTCAGCATCACCTCCAAACATCACACAGTTATGTTCTTTTATATTAGCTTCAACTAAGTGCAAGAGTATTTCCAAAGGAAAGACTCGCATAATTACACCTGGAAACATAGTCTTTCTCCAATTATCAGATTTTACTGCATCCCCATTTCTAACATGAAAGGCTAGAAAGCCTCCAAGTTCTTTGGTCTTTGCATTTGCGTGAGCCATCACTTCTTTGTAATCCTCGCTAAAATCAAGCTCCTTGAAGCTTTTTACAAAGCTAGATCTATACTCCTCATAGTTTAGATCATGTATAAGATGCTTTTTGGTATTTTCCTCATCAAAGATATGCCCATCACTCCACACAAAGCCCCAGTTTTTATCCCTCTTTGAGCCTTCACTTAACTCTTTGAGTGTCCTAACCACAGGAAGCTCATAGCTAGAATGTGCCACCTCTGTGTAGGAGTGTTTGGCTAAAAACTGCTTTGAAAAGACCTTCTCAATGGGAGGCACATACACATCCTTACTAAGATCCGCTGGCTTTCTTTCATCCCAAACAAGCCCAAATTTAAGCCCACTTGCCCTTGCTATATACATGGCATTAAGGAGATTACAAAACCTCGCCCCAAAGCCATCAAAGCGAGTAGCCATTAGTATGTGATGTCTTCTTTTGAAAAGCTTTATGTGGGGGTTTGCTTTTGAATAAGAATTTAAATTTACTTTGTCTTTTGCCCAAGGATTTGAATTTGCTTTGTAGTTTTGATCGTAGCTTGAAACAGAGCTTGAAATGAAGGTGCTATTATCAGAAGATCTTTTGTTAAGGATGGCTTCGTCAAAGTCCTTTGCATCAGCATTCTTTTTGTCAAAGGCTATGTTTGATGCGTCCTTTTCTTGCAAGATACTAGCTACAAGATCCTTGAACTGCTCATTTTCTTTTAGCTCACTTAGATCAAGTCTAAGTAGCTTGGTTTTAAATTTGGAGTGAAAAAGAATAAGTTTTTTCTCATTTAACTCGCCTATTTCAGTGGCAAAGGGGATAAATTCACTGTCTAGCTTTTGAGCTCTGTATGTCGAATTTGAAAATTTTGTGTCTATGCTTGAAACCGTGCCCTTTTCGTAAGGGCTTGAATTTAAGGCTTCTTTATTTGATAAGCTTGAATTTAAGTCTTTGTTTGATTTAAGCTTTTGATCTTCTTGCTTTGAATTCAAGGTTTCATTTTCTTTAAGCTTTTCGCCGTCTTGCTTTAAATTCAAGCCTTCATTTGAGTTTGGCTCTTTGTCTAAATTCAAGTCCTCTGATGCACTTACATTTTCATAAAAGATCTTTATCCTTGAAAGCTCTTTTTCATTAAGCCCAGCTATATGTAAGCATTCAAGCTCTAAGTCTTTAACTAAATGCAAAAAAAGCTCATTTTCTTTAAGCTCAATTTGAAAATCAAGCTGCTCTAAATCCTCTTCTTTAAAGGCAAAATTTGGAATTTTTTGTCCCCAAAGCATATACTCTCCTTTTTTGAAATAAAACTAAAATTATAGCTTAAATTCGTTTTTTTTTTTTTTTTGTAAATTTGCATAAAAATTGAATTTTAAGCAAGTTTTTAAGCTTAAAAGGCTTTTTTGCAAAGAATTGATTTTAGCAGGGCTAATTATTTTACAAAGGCATAATTTTATTTACGATTTTAGGCTAAATTTAGCCAAATTTTTGTAAGGACGGTTATGTTTAGGTTAAAGGCCTGGCTTATGCTAATGGCTGCTATAGCACTTGAAATTTTGGGTTTAAGCTTGCTTGAGGTATTTAAGGATAGGCCTATTTTATCAAAGCTACTTTTAATCTTACTTATAAATTTGTCGTATTTTTTGATGTCTCTTACCCTGCGTCAAATAGCAGTTGGGGTTGCCTATGCTACCTGGGAGATAGTGGGTGGCATAGGCGTCTTGCTAGTTAGTCTTATCTTTTTTGCCCCTACCTTAAGCACAGCTCAATACCTTGGCATCATCATAGGCTTTACAGGTATAGTTTGCATAATCTTAGGAGAAGATCACAGCGATCACTCACAAAAGCAAGAAGAGTCCTCGCTTAAAGATGAGGACGAGAAGGCTAGCTTAATAAAAACAAGCTCTAAGTTTGATAATAAAACCAAAGCACACCCTCACAAAGAAGATCTAAGCCCTTTTAAGCAAAACAGTGAAGTCTTGCAAAGTTTAGCTCAAAGCTCAAACAAGGATCTTGCAAAACAAGGGACACAACATATCTTAAATTCAAAAGAGGCTGATTTAAATTCAAGCCTTAATGCAAAAAACCCTGACTTAAATTCAAAAGAAACAAGCACAGTTAATGAGCCCTCTTCTTTAAGCTCAAAAGAAGCTAAATTATCACAAAACATTACTTTAAATTCAAAAGCTGAGGACGAAAGCCCTTTAAATTCAAAAGAAAAAGAGCTTAAAGCTGAGGAAGCTTCAAAACAAAAGCCTTTGCAAACCTTAAAAGATAATCCTTTAAATTCACAGCTTGCAAAAGAAGAAGATGTGAAAAATGAGCTAAAAAATTCACAAGAAGGCACGGTTAAAAATAGCTTAAAAAGCAAAATAAAGCCAAGCGTGAATTTAAACCCACAAAGAAGGGCTCAAAAAAATATACAAATTTGGATGAAGTTTTAGGGGGTAAAGATGAGCTTTATTTTGGTTTTATTTGCTGGGTTCTTAGATGTCTTGGCAAATTTGGCACTTGTAAGATCAGATGGCTTTAAGAAATTATTGTGGGGTATTTGGGCTTTGATCTTTGTGGATCTTTGCTTTATCTGTCTTGCCTTTGCCATTGATCTTGGTATGGCACTTCCTGTTGCTTATACGCTTTGGGGAGCCATTGGCATACTTGGGACTGTGCTTGGTGGGTATTATTTATTTAAACAAAAATTAAAGCCCATAGGTATCTTTGGGGTGGCCTTGGTTTTGTGCGCTGTGTATTTACTGCATTTTGCCTAGCTTTTAAACTTAAAAATTCACAAAGCATTAAGCTAAAATTTATGTAGCCTTATCTATTAAAATTTAAGCTAATTGATAATTTAATGCTTTTAAATAGTGCCGATTTTTTGTAGAGCCTTGTTATGTTAGCGAAGTAAGATAGTTTTATTAAAGAAGTTTAAATTTGCAAAAGAAGCTTTATTTTTAGTTTATCAAGGTAGGCAAAAGGTTCTTGTCTAAAAAACTTCGTTTTACTGACAAACTATGCCTTGCCAAAGAAAGATTGTTTTGTTAAAGAAGTTGGGATTTACAAAAGAAGCTTTGTTTTACACAGAAGCTATGTTTTATAGTAGAAAGATCGCTTACAAAAGATCTTATTGCTTTACAGAAGAAAGATCGTTTTTTAAATGCACTACACTTTGTCAGATAAAGATCATTTGTCAAAAAAACTTCGTTTTAAGATACTTTGTAGCACTTAGTATGGCAATTTTTGCCTTTGTCATTGTGAGTTTGCGTAGCAAACGAAGAAGTCTTTTAGAATTTTTGTCATATTGAGACGAAGCCGAAATATCTCAAACTATTTGAATAAAGATACTAGCACATGTTCAATATGACAAAATTTTAGGCTTTTGTCTGAATTTTTTTTGGATTGCCACGAATTTGCTAACGCAAATTCTCGCAATGACGACCCTCCCCCTAAATCCTCCTTTGCACGGCAAAAGGACTTGCCTTGTGAATTTCCGCTTTCAAGGGAATGGGATTTTCAAGCGAGTTTGATTTATTTGTCATTTTGAGCTTTCGCAGAAAGCGACCCAACGGGTTGCAAGGCGTAGCCGTAGCAAAAAAATCCCTTTTTGAATTACGAGATATTTCGGCTTTTTCAAAGCCTCAATATGACAAAATTTAAGGTTTTTGTCTGAATTTTTTTTGGATTTTACTTCGTGCTACGCGTCTGCTAACACATTTTTGCTACGCAAAAACCGCTTCGCCCCAGCCACCACAACTTGACTTCGTCAAGTCTCGCAATGACGACCCTCCCCCTAAATCCCCCTCCGCAAGGGAGGGGGACTTGCCTTGTGAATTCTCACTCGCACGGCAGGGGGACTTGTCTGCGGTTTCAAGCCCACTCGCAAGGCAGAGGAATTTTTGTTACAGAATACAGAGGACGGAGGACGGATTATAGAAGACTGATTACGGAATACAGAATATGGAAAATGAAAGAAGTAGGCTTGAATTTAAATTCAAGCGAGTGAGATTTAAATGATGAAGTGGGCTTAAATTTTAAATGAAATTTAAGCAAGTTTGATTTATTTTGTCATTTTGAGCGAAAGCGAAAAATCTCAAGCCTCACATTATCATTTTGAGCGAAAGAGAAAAAGCTCTTTTTGAATTACAAGATATTTCGGCTTTTTCAAAGCCTCAATATGACAAAATTTTAGGCTTTTGTTTTAAATTTTAACTTTTTGATAAGGCAAAATACCCTCCCCCCAAACCCCCTCCACACGGCAGGGGGCTTTCAAATGTTTCTATGAATTTCACGCAAAAATTCATAAAAAACGCTTAATTTAAAGCGAAAATTCAGTGTTTTCACACTAAAATTCACAAATTTGCTTAAAATTCAAGCGAAAATTCACGCTTTTTTCGTGCTAAAATTCACAAATTTGCTTAAAAGCGTGAATTTTCCGTGAATTTTAAATCAAGGTGCAGTATTTCGAGCGAAAAATCGCTTATGCAAGGCGTAGGCTAGACTAAAGGCGTAGCGTCTGCCGAGCCTTATAGAAGTAATTTTTAGCCGAAAGACGAACCAAGCCGAATTTAAAAGCCTAAAATACGAGCCTGGCTTGTGAATTTTATGGATTGCCACGATTTTGCTAGGCGACATCTCGCAATGACGACCCACCCCCTAAATCCCCTTCCGCAATGAGGGGCTTTTTCACGCTTTTTTAAAGCGTAAATTTATGGATATTTTTGCTTTGGATACCGCCTTGCAACCCGCCCTGTCGCTACGCTTAATATGACAAATTTAGGTAAAGCCTGAAATTTGTGGATTTTACTTCGTGCTACGCGCTCGTAACACATTTTTGCTACGCAAAAACCGCTTCGCCCCAGCCGCCACGCCGACTTTGTCGGTTCGCAATGACGGATTACTTGTCATTTTGAGCCTTTTGAAAAAAAGGCGAAAAATCTCAAGCCTTAAAGAGATATTTTTGCTTCGGCTTACGCCTTGTAATCCGCTGGGTCGCTACGCTCAATATGACAAAATTCAAGGGTTTATTTGAATTTTATGGATTGCCACGCCGACTTTGTCGGCTCGCAATGACGGCGTAGCGTGAAAATTCAAACGAAAGCTTAAATTTTCCATCAAAAAAAATCACAAAATTCAACTTTTTAAACGCCAAAATCAAAGCGTTTCCACGCACGAAGTATTTTAGATGAGAAAATGATTTTTGCGGACACAGACTAGAATCGAACGCGCTCTAGCGAAGTTTGTTAAAAGCGATTTATCGCCGAAAGACGAGCCTGCCTTGTGAATTTTTCTTAAAACTTAAACAAACTTACCCACCCCCTAAATCCCCCTTTGCAAGGGAGGGGGACTTTTGGTTGGAATCCAAAGATTCCCCCTCCTTTGCGGAGGGGGATTTAGGGGGTGGGTATGAAATAGAATTTTTGCTTTTATCTCATTTAGATTCTATAAGTTTTATTTCACTTTCATTT
>NZ_QHLI01000036.1 GCF_006864425.1 Campylobacter troglodytis
AAAAGTTGTAAGCCGCAAGGCGAAGTAAAAAAATACTTTACAATTTCTCTAAATTTAGCCTCTGAAATTTTGAAACGATTGATATACTTGTTTTTCATCTTATAAATCATATTTTAAAACTCATTTGTTTTAGTTTAGGTTGTCTTGAGCCTAAATTCAAATAAACCCACACAAAAAACCCTTTCAATTTAACTAAGTTGAGCCTAAAAACTCCTTAAGGCTTTTGTGTAAGTTTTTTTGACTAAAATCACTGATCCTAGCAACCAATCTCCCTCTTTCATCAAGCAAAAATGCCTCGTTGCTGTGTGCTACTGTGTATTTCATTGCTGAGTTTGGCATAGGAATTTTTTCATAAAGCACACCAAAGGTCTTTGCAACCCTTGCAAGCTCGTTTTCATCATCTGCTATTAAAGAGGTGGCATTTGGATAAAAATATCTAAGCCACTCATTCGTAGCCCTTATATCCTTGTCCCTTTGCAAATCAAGTGAGATGAAAAGCACATAGGCTTTTTCATTGTTAAACTTTTTAAGCTGGGTTGATAGCAAGGAAAGCGTAGCCGGACATACATCGGGACAGAAGGTGTAACCAAAATACACAATGAGCTTTTTCCCAGCAAAGTCTTTCAAGCCAACCCTGCCAAATTCTGAATTTAAGCTAAAATCATAGCTTTTATGACAAGCACTTATCATAAAAAGCATAAAAACAAGAACAAAAGCTCTTTTTTTCATCATTTATCCTTTAAAATTTAGCTGCTTGTGAATTTAAAACCTTAAATTTGCTAAGTTTCATTTATTTAAGGCTTTTTTGTAAAAAATGTCAAACCTTATCATACTAAATGTGCGTATCTAAAATAAATGTTTTTTCTTTGACTAGATCTTGTAAGCCACTGCGCCACCTTTTTAAAAAGCGTCAATTTGACAAACTCATACTATAAATTAAAACCTTTTTAAAAAGAGTGCAAAACTTTATGTAAGCTAAAAAAGCTTCATTTTTTAAATCTTTCCAAGCAAAGCCTATAAATTTAAGCCTAGCATTTAAGGCCTAGCTTAGAGACCTTGAATTTAACTAAGATTTTTTAAAATTCAAGCCTAAATTTAATAAAGCTTAAAAATCATTAAGCTTTTTTCAAAGATAGTTTTTAACAAAATTTGCCACCTTGATAGTAGCAAAGCTTACATAGATTTCTTGTGTTATCATACCGCTTAAAACCATTAAACTTGCAAACTTATTACAGTTTCTTTCTTTAAAATATATTACAGGTTTTGTGATAAACAAAATATCTCACAAGCACTAAATTTAAAAAAGCTTTATTTCTAGCTTAGTTAAATCAAGTCATAGCTTTAAAATTCACAAAGAAGAGCTCTAAGATCTTAATTTAGACTTAAATCTTACTTTCTCATATCAAAGTCAAAATAAAAATCAAGAGGCCTCTTGCCCTCAAAAAACTCAACCCTAAAACGCATAGTATCAAGCACACAAGCTCCAAGCAGCAAGTCTGCCTTGTAGGAGTTTTCATTTATCTTTTCAAAGCTTGGCACCAAATCCCCCATATACATATTAAGCCCGTAAATTCTTGCATTAAGCTCATTAAACTCGCCTAAATTTTCAATCACAAGCTCGTTTTCAACAAGCTCTAACAAGGGCTTGTTTTTAAACTCAACCCTCACCCTTTGTTTATTAAACTCATACTCACAAGCTTGAATACTTAAATCACAAGCCAAAGGACTTAGATCCTTAATGAGCTCTCTTTTCTTTCCTTCCTGTCTTGAAAGGCTAAAAAAAAGAATGGCAAAAACAAGGGATACAAAAACTAAAAAAAAGGCTTTTTTCATCAGTGTTTGTGGCTGTGATCAAGGCTCTTGCTTGAAATATCGCTCAAAGTTATAAGCTCACCATTATCAAAAACAAGGCTTAAATTTGCCCTAGTCTTCTCATCAACCCTTTCTTTTAGATCAAAAAGCATTATATGATCTGCACCCGGTCTTAGCTCAATTTGCGAATTTGCCTTGATTGTGATCTTATCAAGCTTAACCATAGCCATTTTGCCGTCCTTGTGTAAATGAGTGTGTAATTCTACCTTTGAGGCTAGATCGCTTTTAGCTTCTATGAGGGAGAGATCTTTTTTTGTATTATTTTTTATTTTTAAAAAAATGGCTGTATTTTTGGCATTTGGAGGGCTTTGTTTTATGTAAATATCGCTTATTTCAATGTTTTTAGCAAACAAAGAGGCAAAAAGCAAGGAGAGGGTGATAAGAACTTTTTTCATAATCTTTCCTTATATTTGAAAATTAATCTTATTTTAGCACAGTAACATAAATATTTAGGCTAATCCTTAACATTTTTGTTATATAATCTATCTTTATTTTAAATTATGGAAGTGTGAAATGTTTCGTTTTTTATTGCTATTTTGTATGGTTTGTAGTTTAAATGCTGCTAATAACCTAGCCACAATATACCTAAATCAAGGCTTAGAGGCTGTTGGCATAGAGCTTGAAAAAGAACTTGCCAATAAGAGCTTTTGGCTTAAGGAACTTGAGGGAAATGATCTTTCCTTGGGTTATTATGCCTCTGATGTTGCCATAGTTGTTACAAATAAAACAGAAAAAACCTTTAAGGTATTCTTTTATAATAAGGGCAAACTTACAGAAAAATTTGATCAAAAGGTAGGAGTTACAGGGCTTATGGGAGATAAGGAGGTTGAGGGAGATCTTAAAACCCCTGTTGGCTTTTATGATCTTGGAAAGAGATTTGATCCTCCTACTGATTACTATGGGGTTGCTGCCTTTGCTACAAATTATCCAAATTTATTCGATAGGGTGCATAATAAAACAGGAGGGGGCATTTGGATTCACGGCTACCCTCTTAATGGAGAAAGGCTTGATGAGCTAAAAACAAGGGGCTGTATAGCCTTGTATAATGATATTTTGCAGCAATTTGTTGGAGTGGTGAGGGATCAAAGAGAGCTTTTTGCTATGACAGAAGAGGAGCAAGTAGTGAGGACAAATGCCGATGACATAGCCACCATACTTGCTTCTTTGTTTGAGTGGAAGGATAAATGGAGAGTAAGCGATATAAGGGCTTATTTGGCCTTTTATGATGAGAAGAATTTCAAAAGATTTGACAAGAAAAATTTCAAGGAATTTGCAGCTATGAAGAGGGCTGTTTTTTCAAAGAATGAAAAAAAGACCATTAAATTTTCAAATATCAACATAAGCCCCTATCCAAATATGAAAAAAGAAAAGATGTTTAGGGTAACCTTTTATCAGGATTATTACACAGCAAATCATCAATTTAGAGGCAACAAAACCCTCTATGTCAAGCTTGATGAAGAAGGTAAGATGAAGATCTTAGTAGAGCGTTAATGTCCTTAATCACCCTTAATCAAAAAGCCTATGAGCACAATCTTACTCAAATAGCCCTAAAAGCTGGGGGTTTTGATAGGATCATTTGTGTATTAAAGGACAATGCTTATGGGCACGGGGCCAGCTTAATAGCTCCTTTAGCAAAGAATTTAGGCATAGGCTTTGTTGCTGTGAAAAATGAAGCCGAGGCCTTATTTTTGCAAGAATTTTTTGATCAAATTCTAATACTTTCTCACAAGGCTCACGGAAAAGAAAATTTAAATTTCATCTACACTGTAAATTCAAAAGCAGATCTTGCAAAATTAAGAGAAAAAACAAGGGTGCATTTAGAAATTGATACAGGTATGCATAGAAATGGAGTTTTTATAAAAGAGTTGCCAGAGATCTTTAAGGAAGCAAAAAGATTAAAGCTTTATATAGAGGGTGTTTTTACGCATTTTGCCAGTGCTGATGAATTAAATGATAGCTTTTTAATGCAAAAAGAAGCCTTTGAGGAGGCTAAAATTTTGGCTTTAAGACTTAGCTCAAACAAGCTTATCTTTCATTCTCACAACTCAGCTGCTCTTTTTCGCTGCAAGGAATTTCCTTTGGATGAGCTTTGTAGGGTTGGTTTGTGTCAATATGGTTACAGTGATTTTAACAAGAATTTAAAAAAGGTTTTAACATTATATGCTCATAGATTAAGCTCTCGCACCCTCAAAGCAGGGCAAAGCCTTGGATATGGTGGGGTTTTTAAGGCTACAAAAGATATGAAGATTGCAACTTATGATCTAGGCTATGCAGATGGGCTTTTTCGCTACAATGGCAAGGGTGAGCTAAAACTTGCAAACGGCTCATCCTTGCTTGGTAGAATGTCTATGGATAGCTTTGCTAGTGAGGATTTTGGAGAGGAGCTTTGCGTCTTTGAGGATGCAAGACAGTGGGCATCCTTTTTTAACACCATAGAATATGAGATCCTAGTAAAACTCTCCCCCCTACTTCCAAGAAAGATTATTTGAGAATAAAACACGCTCCTAGCTAAATTCACAATGTCCATTTTGATTAAATTAAGGCTTCATTTAAAAAGATTTTGCTAAATTTAAAGCATAGATTTTTCACTTACTAGCTACAAAAAATGCATTAAAAAAAGTTTCGTTTTTAAATTTAAAGGCTATAAAAATACTGAATTTTTCTATCTCAATGTGGACTAAGCATTTTAAAGCCTAGCTTCTTTTGAAACGAAGTTTATTTAAAACAAAAGCTTGTTACCAAGTTGCAAATGCTATTTTAAAAGGATTAATGTGAAAATAGGCGATTGATACTTTTAGCTGAATTAGAACTGAAAGCTTGGTAAAATCGGTGTTAGTATATATTTTTGCCCTACATTTAAAAGCAGAAATTTAGACAAATTTTGGAGTGTTTTTGTGCTGATCTTTGCGTAAGCAAAATCGCCCTCTTTGCAAGCTTTCTCGCCCTTGTGTTAATAGAATAGTGCAACAAGCTTTCAACCCTTAAAGAGTGTGAAAAATCATCAAAATGAGTGGTGAGATTGAAGATGGTGAGAGTTATTTTTTACTTCGTTACACTCGTAACTGCTAGAAGAAGGGACTCGCAGAGTGCGTGGTAAGCGTGGGGCTGAAAAAGTCTATGTTTTTACTTCTTGCTACACACTCGTCCCTTTGCGGAGCAAAGGCTCATTATATGGTAAAACATAACAAAAACGAGTTTGCATACTCGCGAAATCACATAAACGAAATTGTGAATTTCTGAGGACCTTACAAAGGCTAGCTTAGGTCAGTTTCACGGCAAGGGAATTTTTCTACCTTCATTTGAAGGAGAGTGAATTTCGATCTAAGATCAAGCTTAAGAATGAAAATTTTGTATAAAATTTTGTTGAAATGGCTTAGGAAACATCCTAGGTCATTTTAGCTAAAAGTATCAATCGCCTTATTTTTAGATTTAAAGGCTGTAAAAATGCTAAATTTTTCTATCTCAATGTGGACTAAGCATTTTAAAGCCTAGCTTCTTTTGAAACGAAGTTTATTTAAAACAAAAGCTTGTTACCAAGTTGCAAGTGCTATTTTTAAAAGGATTAATGTGATAAAATCGATGTTTTTGGCAAAAAAGTGTAAAGATTTAAGAATAAAATTATAAGCTAAAATCTTTGTTAAAAGCTCTTAAATTTTGACAAAGAAAAAAATTCTTTAAGCTGAATTTAGCCAAGGTTTTATTGAAATTTAGCTCTTTTATGAAAAATGTTAAAATTTGTCTATGTTTTAGTGCGAGCAGCTAAAAGCCTAACTTCTTTTATATATAAAGTATTTTGCTATAAAGCCTAGCTCTTTGAAAAACAAAGCTTTGTTTAAAAAAAGATAACTTTTTGCAAGGCTTAATCTTACAATTAAATCCACTTTATTTTAAAAATTTAAAAGTATGGCTTATTGAGAAAGCGAAGTTTATTTGTTAAAGGCACAAATTCACATCATAAAATCAAAACAGTTCTAAAAAACAACTTAAAAAAACTATCTATCAATGGTCTTTTCTTTAATCTTTACTCCATCTTTATAGGTGATCTTTTTTATCAACCTTCCTCTTTTGTCGTATTTTTGACAAAGTCCGTTTAGATAGCCGTTTTTAAAGATGGCCTTAAGTTGAATATTCCCATTATCGTGCCAATACCTATAAATTCCATGCACTTGATTGTCTAAATTATAAGGAATTTCTTCTTTGATCATGTCGTTTCCGTGGTATTTCTTTTTGATCCTCACCACGCCTTTTGGTTGCTGCTCCTCGCCTGAGACTATAAAGATTAAGCCAACCAAGGTAATAGCTAGTAATACATAGATCATTTAGCCCTCCTTTTTTTCCTCATCTATGCTAAAAACAGGTAAGCTCCATTTTTTACGAAGAGCCCAAAGCCTAAAAAATACCCCAGCACTCAAAGTGATAATAGTACTAAGAAGCTCACTGCAATCAAAAAATTCAATCAAAACATAATAAAGAGCCCCAGCAATAATGGCAACTCCTGCATAAATCTCTTTTTGAAAAACAAGAGGTATCCTTGCACATAAAATATCGCGAAAAATTCCACCAAAAACCCCTGTAAAAACAGCAGCACTCACAGCTATGATAAAGCCTAGCTGCATTTCTATGGCAAGCATTGCCCCAAGTATGCTAAAAACAACCAAGCCTATGGCATCAAGGATTAAAAATATACTTTCAAGTCTTAGTATGGCATTTGGAATTTTAGTAGCAAAAAGCGCACAAGCACAGATTAATAGCACATATTCAGGGTGTTCTACCCAGGTTAAGGGATAATGTCCAAGCAAAACATCTCTAATGGAGCCTCCTCCAATGGCAGTAACCAAGGCTATAAAAATCACCCCAAACAAATCCATCTTGTGCCTTCCTGCTGCAATGGCTCCTGTCATCCCCTCAGAAGAAATGCCTATGATATAAAGTGTGGTAAGTAGCATAAGCCTACCTTCTTTGTAATGTTCTATGGTGCCCAAGGTCGGACTCGAACCGACACAAGGTTGCCCTTACTAGATTTTGAGTCTAGCGCGTCTACCAGTTCCACCACTTGGGCATATTTACAAATGAATATTATAGCTTATTTTTGCAAAATTACCTTATAAAAAAGCATATTTTTGCCGATATTAAAATGAGGCTTTTTTCAAAAAGGCGTTGAATTTGTAAAATTCACAGTGGCAAAATAGCTTAAAACATAGCTTATTTCAAAGTTTTTAAAGCGAATGGAGTTTTTATTTAGCCAATATTACAAGATTTTATCTTGCAAAAAGCTCCTTTGTTAAAAGGCATTAAAATTTCTCAAAGTGCTGCAAAGCTTTTAAAAGCCTAGCTTTTGCAAAAAAACTAAGTTTCTACGGTAAAGCCTAGCTTATTTAGAAAATGTAGCTTCTTCGGCAAAGCACAGTTTATTTGGAAAACAAAGTTTCTCTGACAAAGCACAGCTTTGATGGCAAAGCCCAGTTTCTTCGTAAAAGCCTAGCTTTTATGACAAACGAAGTTTGTTTAAAAAACAAGCCTTCTTTAATAAAGTTAAATTTATTTATAAAGCAAAGCCAAGTTAAAAATACGAGTTTTTATACAAAGGGGCAAAACCGTGTGTTAAAATTCACGGCTTCAAAAAACCTTTCAAAAATATTTTTTGACAAAGCAAGCTTTTAAGCATTGCCAAGCTTAAATGTTTTATGGAACTATTTTTGCTTATATAAATTTAGAGTTTTTTAAAAGGATAAAGATGAGAGTAACTAACAAGCTTAATGCCTACAATAGCATAAAGGTAAGCCAGGCAAGTATGGAGGCTCTTTATAGGGTTAACGCTCAAACCTCCTCAGGACAAAAGATAGAAAATTCCTTTGAAGATGCAAGTACTTACATAAGCGATGCTAGATTAAAATATGAATACGCCACCCTAGCTCAGATCGAAGACGCAGCTACTTTAACAAATGAGTTGATGAAAAATACAGACAAAGCTATGGATGATATAGTAAATTTAATCACACTCTTCAAACAAAAGGTAACCCAAGGTGTCAATGCTACACAAACTCAAACCTCTCGAGATGTAATAGCAAAAGAACTTACAAGAATGAAAGAGGAGATCATAGAACTTGCAAATACCAGCATAAACGGACAGTTTTTATTCTCAGGCTCTCTTACAAATACCAAGCCCTTTGATTATAGTGGCAATTATTATGGAGACAGTGCTCGTTTAAATATAGTAACAGGAGATGGGATTAAAAGCCCTTATAATGTCTCAGGATATGATCTTTTTTTTAGCGCAGATAGCGATTTTAAAAAGCAGATCACTACAAATGTAAGCCTTACGGATAACCGCTATGATCTTATCAATAACTATGATAAAACAAGATATTTGGATGTAGATGATAATTTTAGGTATTTAATAGGGCTTAATTATGTAGCTGATAATACCAACGGTGGGCTTGATGTGGATCAGGATTTTGAGTTACAGCCCTTGAATTTTTTCCCCTCAGCCCTTTATGTGCAAGGCACAAGGCCTGATGGAACAAGCTTTAAGAGTGCTGTTTTGGTTGAGCCACAAGATACCATCCAGGGTATGCTTGATAAGATAGGCAATATATATGGAAACACCACTACTACAAAGGCTGTGGAGGTTAGCATAAACAAAAGCGGACAAATTCAAATTACTGATTTAAGACAGGGAAACAATGTGCTTGATTTTCACGCTGTTGCCTACACCCCACAGTTTCAAACAAGAACTGAAATGATTAGAGCTTTTGAGCAAATAACTGTTAATAATCTAAATTCTACTGATATAACAAATGAATTACTAGAACAAGCCTTTGATAATAACAACATAACAAATCCTAACCAAAACATTCAAATAACCATAGGTGCAGAGGATTTTACTATGAATGTGCATAAAACGGATTTTATCTTTTCAAGAATGACAGATTCAGAAAATAATACAGCCGATGCAGCAGATTATGATAACACCTTTTTTGACACAAAAGACAATAAACTTATCGGCAATATCTCTCAAGTCGTTAGAGCAACAAATGCCTATGCTACCGATACTACAAGGCTAAGCGAGGTAGCTAGGGGCAACTTAGATGGTAATTTGAATTTAGTAGTAAATTCAAAGGGAGGAAACACCTACAATGTCAGCATAAATTTAGCAACCTCCATTGTAAGCTTTGAGGATCCTGCAAATGCTGGGCAAACCATTGAATTTCCTATAATGCACACAAGCCCTGTTACTCAAAACTCAGGCGTTTTAACCCCTACAAATGATATAAGCTATAGACAGTTAAACGATGTCATAGGGCTTTTTGCCTCTGATAATATCCCAACCGCTAGCATAAATGTCCAAGTAGGAAATCAGATCGCAGCAGGAGATTATCAAAACTATCAAAATTTAATCACTACTTCAAGGGTAACTGTGAATGTTGATATGGATTACAGAGGTCGCATAAGCATCACAGATAGGCTCTCAACTGGCACAAACATAAGAGTAGCTATGCACGATGCCAACAGCGGCACCTTTCCAGCCCCTCCTCATACAACAACAGCAAATATACAGGCCGGCGCCTCCCTCTCCTTTCAAGCAAACAATGCCTTGATTATTGATGAGCCAAATGTGGATTTGATTAATGATCTAAATTTAATGATAGAGGCTGTTCAAAGAGGCTACACAAGGGCTGATTCAACAGGAGAAAACCCAAGAAACCCGGGTATGCAAGGAGCCCTTGAAAGACTTGATCACTTAGGTGAGCATTTAAGAAAGCAAAGGACTATGATAGGTGCTGATCAAAAGGCTGTGGAAAATATCAAAAAAAGAGTAACCACCTTGAAGGTAAATGTAGAAAGCATAAGGGCTGAGGTAATGGGTGCTGATATAGGGCAGATTATGATAGAAATGATTCAAAACCAAATTACTTATCAAGCCTCGCTTAAAGCTTCTACAACCCTTTCTCAGCTAAGCTTATTAAATTATATGTAAGATTTTAGCTTAAAGGCTTGATCGAGCTTAAATTTAAATGCAAATTTGCCTTGAATTTAAGGCTTTAAATTTTAAAATAGCTTGATTTAGTAACTAAGTTTGTCAAGCCCAAAAAATAGGCACTGTCGATATAAGATGATAAAAAATTCAAGGGCAAGGTTTAATAAAGTATAGTGTCAAGTTGCTTACTTGCAAGAAGTATAAAAAAGGATGTGCAGTATAATGCTTAGCTAAAAGTTTATTTAAAAAACTTTTGCTTTGTGAGTTGCTTTGCTAGCTAAGAAAAATGATAAATTCACATTAAATTTTTAACTCTTTTAAAAAATCTAAAAAAAGGATAACAATGCCCTTTGTAAACATAAGAATCACAAAAGAAAAAGGCTCTCCTACAAAAGAACAAAAGCTGCTTTTGATCGAAGGAGTTACAAGGCTCTTGGTTGATATTTTGGGTAAAAACAAGGCTAGTACTGTTGTGATCATAGATGAAATTCACACAGATGATTATGGGCTTGGTGGCAAGAGCATTACTCAGCTTAGAAAAGAAGAAAAAGCCAAAAGAAACAAGGTGGCAAAACGCTAGGCTAAGACTTAAATTAAAAAAGGAAAAAATATGCAAATATATCTAGCAGGTGGGTGCTTTTGGGGAGTACAAGCGTATTTTGATCTACTTAAAGGTGTAAATCACACAGAGGTAGGCTACGCAAATGCTAAGTCTGAAAGCCTTGATAATTTAAATTATGAGCTAGTTTGTAGTGGTTTAAGTGATGCTGTGGAGGCTTGTAGGGTGGATTTTAATGAGGAGATCTTGCCTTTAAATTCTTTGCTATCTCGCTTTTTTAGCATCATAGATCCTACAAGCATTAATAAACAAGGAAACGATATAGGATCACAGTATAGAAGTGGCATATACTCAAAGGATCAAAATCTACTAAAACTTGTGCGTGAATTTATAGCCACAAACATAGCACCCAAACTAGCTCTAAAAAGCTCCTTGCCCATAGCTACTGAGATCTTGCCCTTGCTAAATTTCACCCCAGCAGAAACATATCATCAAAAATACCTTCAAAACAATCCAAAGGGCTACTGCCACATAGATCTATCCCTTGCCCTAAAGCCTTTAAAATCTTAGCCTTGCATAAACAAGCTAAGATTTATGCCTATTTTATAAATAAATTCAAGCCAGAAAGCTAAATTTAAATTTGTTTCAGACTAAATTACACAGCATTTTTCTTCTAAATTTAAGGCTAGAAGATGTGTTAGGGGGGGTTGTTTTAGAATTTAAAAAAGTTTCTTTGTCAAAAAATATTGATTTGTCATTCTAATCCTATGGGCGAAGAAGCCATCAATTCAAGGCATTTTTCTATAAATTCATAAATTCTTAACATAGGCTTAAAATGACAAATACGGCATTTTATCTAAACAATATTTTTTGAAAAAAAGTCAAATAAAATTCGATAAAAATTCTACCCTAAATTTAACATTTATCTAAGGCATATATTTTCAAATGAAGGGAAAAATTTTCTTTGTGCTATGAATTTTAACTAAAAAAGTTCGCAAAAGCACTACGCAAATGTAAATTTATGGCACGAAGCAAAAATTCACAGTGTAATTTGCACCCCTTGCCTTGTAGGCTCGAATTTTTACTTTATAAGCTCAAATTTATTCTATTTGTTTCTACAAGATCTCTTTCTTGCTTCTTTTAAAGCAACAAGCAAGGTGAAAAATACTTCAAAAGCTCTCTAACTTAAATTTGGCTAAATTCAAAAATAAATCATCTTCTTAGTATTCGTCTAATTTTCAATGCTTTGAAAATTATCTTAGATAAATTCAAAGCATCACAAGCTATGTTCTTATATGCAATAATTTTGCCCTTTTTTCTCTCTATTTGCCCCTTGCCTTGAATTTAATTTTGCTTTGTAAAGCATCTTAAAAATTTATTTTCAAAAAGGCACTAACTTTGGCATTTTTTATGATTTTAGGCTTAGAGACGGTGATTTTTAAAAAACGCAATTTTGGGTGCATTTTTTTAAGCTCTCTTGCTATGAATTCTAAGGACTCTTCTAAAAGCTTGAATTTTTGCTTTTTATAAGCACTTTCAAGCCAAGCACAAAGTGTGGCATAGTCTAAAAATTCCTCGCTTTTTGCGGTGAGTTTAAGCACGATTTTTTGCTTTTTTTCTCGCTCAAAGGGCAAAATGCCAATTATGCAGCTAAATTTCAGCCTTATTTTTATACAACTTTGCATTCTTCTTTAAAAATAAGCCTTTTTATGTTTGGAAGATGCTTATAAACTATGATAAAGCAGATAAATAAAATGGGAGCGTGAGTGTTTATGCTCATCTCATAATGCAAAATAAAGGAGGCTATGAGAAAGGATACAAGCGCTACTAAGGAGGCAAGAGAGGATATTTTAAAAAGCTTAGCCACCACAAACCAAGCCACAAGCCCTATTATAAGCTCAAAGATTAAAAGCACAGCCATCACGCCAGCACCGCTAGCAACCCCCTTGCCACCATCTAAACGCAAATAAGCACTAAAACAGTGCCCCAAAACCACAAAAAACCCAACACTCCATAGCATATTATCATCATAATCTGTGAATTTTAGCACCAAAATGGGCAAGGCTGCCTTTGAAAAATCACAAAGCAATGTAGCAATGGCTAGTTTTTTAGCCAGTTTTGGATCACCTTCCTTTACCACTCTCAAGACATTTGTCGCACCTATGCTCTTGCTGCCACTTGCCTTTATATCGACATTTGCAAAGATTTTCGCCAAGACAAGCCCAAAGGGAATGGATCCTAAAAGATAAGATCCTAAATAGATAAGCAAATTAAAATTTGGCTCAGTTCTTAAAAATAAATCCTCCAAAGCAAAAGAAAGCACCACAGCCAAGATCACAAAGATATAAAAATTTGCATCATCTAGGTCTAATTTTCTATAAGCTCCAAGATACACACAAAGGCCAGCTAAAATAGCAAAAACTAATTGATATATCACATTTTCGTGGGTACAAGATATAAATAAAATAAGAGCTGCAAGAATGAAACCAAGTATGAAAGATAACTGTTTTATCATAAGCGTCCTTAATTTGATAGTAAAGCTTTAATTATAATGTAAAAAGATAAATTTAATTTAATTTTAAGTCTTTCTTTTTTAGAATTGCTTAAATTTTTCAAGGAAGACGGTGCAAGAGATCAAGCTAAATTCAAAAGCCTACAAACAAGTTCCCCTAAAATGGCTTAAAAGCCACTGTGCCTTGCCCTTTGATGAGGATGAGGAAAGTGTTTATATAGCCTTTGGGGAGGGCTTTGATGAGAGCTTACTTGAAAGGGTGCAAAATTTTTTCAAGCATAAATTTGTAAGGGGCATAAATGCTAATAAGGCTCAAATTCTAGGGCTTTTGAGCGAGCTTGAATTAAAAGAAAAATTCAATCTTTTAATGAAGGATTTAAAATTTGAGCTTGAAAACTCTACAAGCACCGATAAAACAGCCGTTTCAAGGCTCTTTGATTTAATTATAAAAGAGGGCATTGACAAAAGAACAAGCGACATTCACATAGAACCAAATATGCAAAATGCCCTTGTGAGATTTCGCATTGATGGGGTTTTGAGCGTATTTTTAGAGCTTGAAAACATCATTTATCAAGCCCTCATTTTTTACATAAAATTACTAGCACACCTTAATGTAGCCGAGCAAAGAAGGGCTCAAGATGGCAGTTTTAGCCTAAAAGTAAATGAAAAAAGCTATGATTTTAGGCTTTCAACCCTGCCCTTGCTTTACGGAGAAAGCGTGGTTTTAAGGATTTTAGAGCATAAAGAAGAGTTTTTAAGCCTAAATAGCCTTAACCTTGATAGCAAGGATTTAAGCCTTTTTCAAAAGAAAATTCACGCACCTTACGGGCTTATTTTGCTTACAGGTCCCACAGGAAGTGGCAAAAGCACCACGCTTTATGCAGCCTTAAATGAGATTAAAAGCACGCAAAAAAAAATCATAACAGCAGAGGATCCCATAGAATACCGCCTACCCCTAGTGCAGCAAATTTTACTCAACGAAAAGGCGGGACTTGACTTTAACAACGCCCTACGCACCATACTTCGCCAAGATCCTGATGTCATAGTAATCGGCGAAATTCGCGATGAGGAAAGCCTTGACATAGCCCTTAAATCCTCTCTCACAGGGCATTTGGTCTTTTCTACCCTACACACAAATGACGCACTTTCTGCTGTGGCTAGGATGCTAGATATGAAGGCAAAGTCCTATTTAATCGCCTCTGCTTTAAGTGTAATCATAGCTCAAAGGCTTGTGCGTAAGCTTTGCACGCATTGCAAGGTAAAAAGCACAAAGTCTTATACTGAATTTAAGGGTGAATTTTACGAGGCTTTGGGCTGTAAGTTTTGTCAAATGAGTGGTTTTGTAGGACGTGAGGTGGTGAGTGAGTTTTTATTTGTCGATGAGATGGTAGCTGAGCTAATACGCACAAATGCCAAGCCTAGTGAAATTCTAAGTTATATAAGAAAAAAAGGCTTTAAAACTATGTTTGAGCTTGGTTTGCAAAAGGCAAAAGAGGGCATTACTAGCATTGATGAGCTTTTGAGGGTGCTTAGATGAGAAAGAAGTTAGCAGATTTTTCTTTGAAACACATTTCTTTGCCACGCATCCATAAAGGTTTTACACCACAAAAAATTCACAAAAAGCCCTAAATTCAAGCTTACTTATTTTAAAAAGGCAAAATTATGAAAAAATACGAGATTTTCACCCCTCAAAAAAGCTTTATAATCAAGGCTGAGAATAAATTTAACGCAGCAAAGCTAGCAAAGGCAAGGGGTGCAAAGATTTTAAACATACAAGAGCTTGAAAACAAGCATTTTGTGTGGAAAAAAAGACTTAAGGTGCTGAATTTAGCCCTCTTTTTCAAGGAATTATCCTTGCTTTTAGGGACAGGACTTAGTTTGCAACAAGCCCTAAACGAGCTTTTGCAAAACAACGAAGAAAAAGCGATGAAAAATTTCTTGCAAGCTCTAATAGCCTCGCTAAAAAGCGGACAAAGCCTCAGTCAAGCCTTTGAAAATAGCCCCTTTGCCTTTAATGAAAGCGAGATAGCCCTTATAAAAATGAGCGAGAACACGGGGGATTTAAGCTTTGTTTTTGCAAGACTAGCCCTTTTAAGAGAGCAAGATTTGGCAAATTTAAAGAAACTAAAAAAGGCTTTAAGCTATCCGCTTTTTGTCTTTGCAACGCTAATTATCGCTTTTTGCGCGCTTATGCTCTTTGTGGTGCCGCAGTTTGAGAGCATTTTTACTGAATTTAACATAGCCTTGCCATTAGTTACTGTGATAATGCTTGATTTAAGCAGCTTTTTAAGCAAATTTTATCCCCTAATCCTCGCCCTACTCGCCCTCGTTTTCATAAGCACCACTTTGCTTTATAAAGGCTCGCACGCCTTTGCCTACACTGTAAATGCCTTTGTTTTAAGGCTGCCTGTTTTAGGTCGGCTTATCTTTTATCATCAAAGTGCTAGCTTTTTTCTCATCTTTTCTATGCTCATTAAAAGCGGCATAAGTCTTTCAAAGGCTTTGAATTTAAGCAAAAATGCCTTTTCTAATCTTTACTTGCAAGCAAAATGCCTTAAAATAGCCGAGTTTTTAGAGCAAGGACTAGCCTTAAATGAGGCATTTAAAAAGGCTAAACTCTTTGAAAGCCTCGTGCTTGGTATGCTTGGAGTGGCTATGAAAAGCGGGAGGCTTGATTTGATGGCTGAAAAAATAGCCCTCTTTTACGAGGATAAAGAAGAGGCTTTGAGGGAAAAAATGCTTGGGCTTTTAGAGCCTTTAATGACGCTTTTGGTGGCTATTTTGGTGCTTTTTTTAGCCCTTGGCATATTTTTGCCTATGTGGGAGCTTAATCAAAGCGTGAAATTTTAAAACTTTTATAAAAATTTATTAAGAAAGCTAAATATTTACTTAAAAAATGGTATTATTTTGAGTATTTTATTTTCAAGGAAATTAAATGAGAATTTTAGTTATTGAAGAGGATGGCTCTAACAACAAAAGCCTAGTTAATCAACTCAATCAATGTGGTTATCAAACAGATTCTTCTGAAAATTTCAAGGATGGAGAGTATTTTGTAGGCATTAGGCATTATGACTTGGTTCTTTTAAGCTGGAGTCTAGCAGATGGAGATGCAGCAGAGCTTATAGGCATAGTTAAACAAAAATCAACAAGGACAGTGGTTTTAGTTCTTTCCTCCAAAAGTGATAAACAAAGTGAAATAAAGGCATTGAAATCTGGTGCTGATGATTATATTAACAAACAAATAGACTTTGACATACTCCTAGCTAGGATAGAAGCAAGACTTAGAATAGACGACAGCAATATAATTAAAATAGGCGATCTTATAATAGAACCTGATGAGGAAAAGATTATATACAAGGGACAAGAAATAGAGCTTAAAGGTAAGCCCTTTGAGGTGTTAACGCATTTGGCTAGGCATTCTGATCAAATAGTCTCAAAAGAACAGCTCTTAGATGCTATCTGGGAGGAGCCAGAGCTTGTAACTCCAAATGTCATTGAGGTAGCCATCAATCAAATTCGTCAAAAAATGGACAAGCCCCTAAATATCTCCACCATAGAAACAGTCCGCAGAAGAGGTTATCGCTTTTGTTTTCCAAATAAGCATTAAAGATGGCAAAAAGAACAGCTATTGTTGATTTAGGATCAAACTCGGTTCGTTTGGTAATCTTTGAAAAAACCTCAAGATACGCCTTTCACATACTTTGTGAGCATAAAAGAAAGGTTCGCATAGGAGAAAACGCCTACAATAACGGCAAGGTTCTGCAAGAAGAGGCTATGCAAAGGGCTGAGGATACCCTAGCTTATTTCAAAGAGGTCTCACTCAAACAAAGATGTAAAAAAATTCTAATAGTAGGCACCTCAGCCCTAAGAGATGCCCCAAACCGCAAGATCTTCATAAAAAATATCAAAGACAAATTGGGCTTAAACATTCGCTGCATAGACGGCAAGACAGAATCCTACCTAGGAGGACTTGCTGCTTTGAATTTATTAAGCAATATAAAAAACGCCACCACCCTAGACATAGGAGGAGGATCAAGTGAGCTTTGCTTGATTAAAGAAGGAAGGATAGAAGATTGCATATCCTTAGATTTAGGCACAGTTCGTTTAAAAGAGCTTTTTTACGATCAGGGCAAGGAAAAAGAGCTTCAATTTTTTTTAGAAGATGTTATAAGCCAAATTCCACCTCATTTTAACAATGACAAACTAATAGCCATAGGAGGTAGTTTAAGAGCCATATCTAATGCCATCATAGAAAAAAACTCTTACCCCTTGCAAATTTTACACGAATTTAACTACAAGCTTAAAGATGAAGAAAACTACATAAAAGAGCTTATAGAAGCACCTTATGAGCTTTTGGGGGATTTTCATATCAAAAAAGAAAGATTTGACACCATTAAAGAAGGAGCCTTAATCTTTCTTAATGTAGCCAAAAAGCTTCAAAGCAAGGAGATCATCACAAGTGGGGTTGGCATAAGAGAGGGGGTTTATCTTAATGATATACTGCCTATCAGCAAGAAATTTCCACCCAAATTTAATCCAAGCATAAAATCCTTGCAGGATAGATTTTTAGGAAAGACAAGAAGTAAAATTCCACTTTATGCATCTGAAATTTTTGAAGCCCTATCATCCTTACACGGCTTAAATGAGGGCTTTAAGACTAATCTCATAAACGCTGCTAAGCTTTGCGATATAGGCTCTTACTTGGACTTTTACTATGCAAGGGATCACAGTGCTTATTTTATATTAAATGCCCTAAATTACAATTTTTCCCACCAAGAAAAGATCCTAGTAGCACTTTTAATCAAGCTTGATGGCAGAAAGCCAAATGGACTTTTAGAGCCTTACAAGGACTTATTGCCAGCTGAGGATATTATCATTTGGTTAAATTTCATACTCGCACTAGCTAAACTCATAGCCCAAGATTACTGTGGGAATGAAAAAATTGACTTTGTTTGTGAAAATAATACCTTATACATTTACAGCCAAAAGCAACTTAATATCACAAATGAGGCTTTAAGAAAGATAGTTTTACCTCAAAATATAATCATCATCCTCAATGAAAAACCCTAAATTTTCTAGCTAAGCTCATTTAAATTCAAGGCTAAAATAGCCAAATAGCATCTTCATTATAAATTTAGGCTAAACCACCCCTTAGGCACTATGAAATGTAGTTTAAAATATTATTGACTCAATTAAATTTAACAAAATTGTGGCTTATCAATTTGACTCAAGATACTTTAATAAAATTTAGGCTCAAGACAACTTAAGCTCTAAAAAGTAGCTTCAAGTTATGATTTAAAAGGTGAAAAACAAGTATATAAATCGTTTTAGAATTTCAGAGGCTAAATTTAAAGAGATTTTGAAGTATTTTTTGCATCCTTACAATTGCAACTTTTGGGGAAGCCTTGATATTAAAGCCATAAAAATTGCAAAATTAAGCAACAATTCTTGCCAAAGTATCAATAAAATAATCAAAAATATTAGAGTATTAATAGCAAAAGAATGTGAAAAAATCTCTAAAATGCAAGGTGAAATAGAAATTGATGAGAGTTATTTTTTACAACGCTAGGCTTGCAACTGCTAGCAAAAGGTGCAAAAAGAGGCAGAGGAAGGCAGAGGAGTTAGCAAGAAAACACCTGTGTTTTTGCTTCGTGTTACTCGTCTTGCAACTTTGTAAGAAGGTATGCTTAAACGCTAGGCTAGCGTTTATACCCAAGTAATAAAAAATTATTCTGCTAGTGAGCTTTTGCCTTACCTAGCTTTGCAGAATTAGAATCTAGCATAATTTATAGTGATACTTGGAAAGCTTATGATTAACTTGTAGATTTTTTACAACGCTAGGCTCGTCCCTTTGTAAGAAGGTGCTAAAGAGCATTAGAGTAAAACACAGGGAAAATGAGTTTAGCTTAGCTAAGAATCACATAAATGCAATTGTGAATTTCTGAGGTTTTACTAAACATAGCTTAGCTGAATTTAAAGGAAGGAAAATTTTATGCCTCATCTAAAAGAAACTGAATTAAGACAAAAATTCAAGGTCAAGATTTGTATAAAATCTTGCTAAAAATGATAAGAAATAATCCGCTTAAGTTGTCTTTAGCCTAATCTTTTATCTTATCAATTTTAATAAATTTTGATGAGAATTTTGTCCTAAATTTTTTGTCTTAATGTTATTTTCTATAAATGAAGGACAAATTTTAGACATAATACTACAAATTTATAACAAAGTATTTATCAAAATTTATCAAAGTTGATAAGATAACATTCTATTAAAGCATAATAAGCCATTTTTAATTAAGCTTTAATTATCTACCCCACCCCCTTCTTTAAAATCAAACACAAAATTAGCCGATGTAATCAAAATTTTTTTTAAAAACTCTTTTTAATTTTGGCTAACTTCAAAGCACAAAAAAATTCATCTTTTATTTAAAAGAAACTTAATTTAGCTATAATACAAATTCACAAAGGCTTATCAAAATTCATCTGATAGGACATAAATTTTCAAATCTTAAATCAAGGATAAGTTATGATTAAAAAAATTTTTATCTTTCTTGCAGCCTTTTTTTTATGTGCTTGTTCTACAAAAAACACTATGCAAAAGGTTAGTGATCTTTCAAACCAGCAGCCTTGCTTTAGTTGCGAAAGCGATCAAGCCTTTGAGGCTAGGATTAGAGGGCTTTTATATCTAAGCGATATAGGGCTTAAATGTTGTGCGGATAAAAGGACAATCGATAGCGGTGTAGCCTTGAAAAAGGTATATTTGCATAGAATTTATGATCTTGAAGAGGAAAAAAAGATCTTTTATGCAAACGACAAAAAATATTTTATCAATGAGCAATTTAATGTAGCCTTTTATATCTTCTTAAAGCAAGAATTAAAAGCAAGAGGCATAGTTGTGATAGAAGAGATTAATAATTCTCCCTATGTTTTAAGGCTAGATCTTCATTTTCTTGATTTTTCTTCAAGGCTTGATCCAGTTGGGCTTCATTCAAATGTCTCAGCAAAGCTTAGCCTAAAAGACATTAATATAAACAAAGAATTCATAGTCCGCACCAAGCAAGATGTTATGGGATTTAGGGATCTAAAAGAAATTTCCTTTTATACCTTCTTGCTTATTAAGCAAATGGCAAACAAGACCGCAAGTGTCATTTCATCGCTTTGAGATGCTTTAACTGTGGCTCTTTTGCCTTGCTTGATCTATGCGAGGAGTGCGTAGATGAGCTTGGAGAGTTTTCTTTGGGTATTAGAAACTTAGAGGGTGATTTTAAGGTGTATTCCTTTTATAAATATAACGAAATCAAGCATTTTTTACACTCCAAACATAAATTTTACGGCTATTTTGCCCTAAACGCCCTTGCAAGGCTTTCCTTTGCTAAATTTAAGGATTTTTTTAACCCTCAAAGCCCCATCAATGCAGTACCCCTTGATGATAAGGTAGAAAGAGGACTTTACTCGCACTCAGCCCTTCTAGCAAGGCATTTAAAAACAAGCTTCATCAAGCCCTTATATAGAGTCTTGCATTCAAGCTCAAATGTAAAATACTCAGGCAAAAGCCTAGATTACCGTCAAAAAAACAAAAGAGCCTACAAGCTCTTTAAAAAGCCTAAATTTCCTGTGATTTTAGTTGATGATCTAATCACCACAGGATCAAGTTTGCTTGAGGCAAAAAAACTCTTAGAAAATCATCAAAGTGAGGTGCTTTTTGCCTTAGTTTTAGCTGATGCAAAGGATTAGTATGTTAGAATTTAAATTTTTTATAAAAAATATGAAAAATGAAAAAATATTTTGTCATTTGAATTTAAAAGGCATTGCGAAACGAAGTTTTTTGCGTAAAAAAAACTTCTTTGGCAAATAAAAATTTTGTGGCAAAGCCTAGCTTATTTATAAAATGAAGTTACTTCGCTAAAGCAACAGATATTTGAAAAAGCAAAAACTTCTTTGACAAACTAAGCTTATTTAGCAAGGCAATATTTGATAAATAAAATTTATATTATAAGGTGCAAATTCTTTTAAAAATGAAGTTTATTAAAAAATCTTTTTGCTTGAAATTTAAAAAGTGCTTTTAAAACTAAAAATGACAAGCTTATATGATAAAATCAACTCTTTAAAACTAAAATATCCACTTTTACAAGGACAGTTATGAATAGTATGTTTGACTCGGACATTGAAGTAGTAGATATAGAAAATTCCATCAAAGCAAGCTACCTAGATTACTCAATGAGTGTTATCATAGGAAGAGCCCTCCCCGATGCAAGAGATGGCTTAAAGCCCGTGCATAGACGCATTTTGTATGCTATGGAGCACGATGAGAGCAAGTCTCGCACCACCTTTGTAAAATCAGCTCGCATTGTGGGTGCTGTCATAGGTCGCTATCACCCACACGGAGACACAGCCGTTTATGACGCACTTGTTAGAATGGCTCAAAGCTTTTCTATGCGTGTGCCAAGCATTGACGGGCAAGGAAATTTCGGCTCAATTGACGGAGACGGCGCTGCTGCTATGCGTTACACAGAAGCTAAGATGAGTGCGCTTTCGCACGAGCTTTTGCGTGATATAGACAAGGAAACTGTTGATTTTATCCCAAATTATGACGACTCAGAAAAAGAACCAGATGTCTTACCAAGCCGTGTGCCAAATTTGCTTTTAAATGGTAGCAGCGGCATAGCCGTGGGTATGGCTACAAACATACCCCCACACAGCCTAAATGAGCTAATTGACGGACTCTTGTATCTATTAGATAACAAAAACGCAAGTTTAGAAGAGCTAATGCAGTTTATCAAAGGACCTGACTTTCCAACAGGGGGCATAATTTACGGCAAAAAGGGCATTATAGAAGCTTATCGCACAGGCAGGGGGCGGGTTAAAATTCGTGCAAAAACCCACATAGAAAAAAAGTCAAACAAAGATGTCATAGTCATTGACGAGCTTCCCTATCAAACAAACAAGGCTCGTTTAATCGAGCAAATCGCCGAGTTAGTTAAAGAAAAGCAAATCGAGGGCATTAGCGAGGTTAGAGATGAAAGCGACAGAGAGGGCATTCGCGTTGTCATCGAGCTAAAAAGAGATGCTATGAGCGAGATAGTTCTCAATAATCTTTTCAAATCAACCACTATGGAAAGCACCTTTGGCGTCATAATGCTAGCCATTAACAACAAAGAGCCTAAAATTTTCTCTTTAATTGAGCTTTTAAATATCTTTTTGACACACAGAAAAACCGTCATCATTCGCCGCAGCATTTTTGAGTTACAAAAGGCTAGAACAAGAGCTCACATCTTAGAGGGGCTTAAAATCGCACTTGATAACATAGACGCTGTCATAGCACTAATCAAAGCAAGTGCGGATAATGTAGTAGCAAAAGAGGGCTTGATGCGTGAATTTAAACTCAGCGAAGCCCAAGCTAACGCCATACTTGAAATGAGGCTAGGACGACTTACAGGGCTTGAAAGAGAAAAGATAGAAAACGAGCTAAAAGAGCTTTTAAAAGAGATTGAAAGGCTTGAAAATCTGCTAAAAAGCGAGGCTTTGCTTGAAGATTTAATAAGAGATGAACTAAAAGAGATTAAAAATAAATTCAATGTCCCAAGAATCACTCAAATCGAGGATGATTACGATGACATAGACATTGAGGATTTAATCCCAAATGAAAATATGGTAGTTACCATAACTCACAGAGGCTACATAAAAAGGGTGCCAAGCAAGACCTATGAAAAGCAAAAGCGTGGCGGCAAGGGCAAGGTAGCCATCACAACCTACGAAGATGACTTCATAGAGAGCTTTTTCACCGCAAACACCCACGATACGCTTATGTTTGTAACAGATAGAGGACAGCTTTACTGGCTAAAGGTTTATAAAATCCCAGAAGGTAGCCGCACCGCAAAGGGCAAGGCTGTGGTGAATTTAATAAATTTGCAAGCAGATGAAAAGATTAAAGCCATCATCCCCACAAGCGACTTTGAAAAGAGCAAGTCCTTGTGCTTTTTCACTAAAAATGGCTTGATTAAACGAACAAATTTAAGCGAGTATCAAAACATAAGAAGCGTGGGCGTTAGAGCCATAAATTTAGACGAAAATGACGAGCTTGTAACGGCTATTGTTGTAGTAAGAGATGAAAACGAGGCTTTAACAAATGCTGAATTTAGGGGCGAGAATTCAGGATTTGACGAAAGCCAAAATGCTGAATTTGAAAGAAAAAATTCAAGCTTTGACAAGGATGAGAATGAAATTTTAGCCTCAAATCAAAGCAAAGAAGAAGGCTTTGAATTTAAAGATGAAAATTCACAAGAACTTGATCCTAGTGCAGAAAATTTAGAACAAGGTGGCAAGAGTTTGCTTGTGGTTACAAAAAAGGGCATGTGTATAAAATTTTCCCTCTCAAGAGTGCGTGAGATAGGACGAGTGGCAAGGGGAGTAAGTGCCATTAAATTCAAAGAAAAAAATGATGAGGTGGTTGGTGCTATCTTTGTGCAAGATGATGAACAAGAGGTTTTAAGCATAAGCACTAAGGGCATAGGAAAAAGGACAAATGCCGGAGAATACCGTCTTACAAATCGTGGCGGCAAGGGTGTCATTTGCATGAAACTAACCGATAAGACCCGTGATTTAATCAGCGTTATAACGGTTGATGAGGGTATGGATCTTATGGCACTTACAAGCAGTGGCAAGATGATAAGAGTTGATATGCAAAGCATTCGCAAGGCTGGGCGCAACACAAGTGGGGTTATAGTGGTAAATGTAGAAAATGATGAGGTAGTAAGCATAGCCAAATGTCCAAAACAAGATGAATTTGAGGGCGAGGATGAGGAGCTTGACTAAGTTTTAAAAATGGAACGGATCTTGCTTATAATGTCTAAATACAATAAATTGAAGGTGGAAACTATGAAAAATCTAGTTTTAACGCTCTTTGTAGCATTCTTAGTCAGTGCTTGTGTTTTGACCCCAAGATCATCCACAAGAGGTAACAACAGCTTACAGGCAAGCCCTAGCACAACAGTAGCTCCTGCTAAAAGTAGCCAGGACATAATCGTGCAAAAGGTCGACAAAGACGATGTTAGAGACATCATTAGGCAAGAAAAAATGCTTAGCCTAGATAATACAGATGATGAGCTTGTCTTTGGTGCAGTTGGAGAGGGCATAGCACCCCTAAACACAGTCTCAGGCGCACAAGCCCTTGCCCTTGCAAAAAGAGCAGCCCTCACAGATGCCTACCGCCAACTTGCTAGTAAGCTTTATGGGGTTAAGGTAAATGGTAAGGACACAGTTAAGGACGCTATGCTTGGAAGCTCAACCATTACCGCTCAGGTAAATGGGCTGATTAAAAACGCTCACATAGTTGATGAGAACTTTAATCAAGGGCTTTATAGGGTGAATTTAGAACTTAAAATAGACGCACAAAAGTGGAAAGAATTATTTGCCTACTAATGTTTCTTGCTGTGAAGCTTGTAGCTCAAAATGAGTTTATCTTTTGGGCTGAGCTTACAAGCAAGAACCTCGTCCTTTCTTATCAAAAAGAAAATATCAGCCCAACTATGACAAAAAACGGCTCCTTCTTTGAAGAATATGTCTGCGATCTAAACTACAAGGAGGCTGATCTTAATTATCTTAAAAAGACAGAACTTGGGCTTATAGATGATGAGATGCCTAAAAATATTAAGCTACGTTTTTTAAATGAGCATAAAGAAGAGCTTGTAGAGTGCTTTGTAGGAGCTGAGATTAAGATCAAAGATACTATAACTAATTCCTTCTTGCAAGCTAAAAGTGAAACCTACATCAAGATGCTTCCTCTTCGCTTTCGCGTTAGCTTTGCCTCAAACAAGGCCTTAATTTATATGCTTGTAAAAAGAAAATAGGCTTAATGTTTTAGGCTCAATTAAACTTAATAAAATTATCTATTATTAATTCTTGGCTCAATTAAACTTAATAGAATTTTCTCTTATCAACTTTAATAAATTTTGATGAGAATTTTGTCTTAAATTTTTCATATTGTTTCTAAATTCTGTTTCTTTTAAGTGAAGCATGAAATTTTCTCTTTTAGCCATTAAATTTAGCCAAACGAAACTAGCAAGGTCCTCAGAAATTCACAATTTCATTGATATGATTTCTCGAGTGTGCAAACTCGTTTCTGTTATGCTTTACTCGGTAATGAGCCTTTGCTCTCTCTTACAAAAAAACAAGCAAAGTAAAAAATTAACTAAACCATCATAAGCAGCCCAGTAATCACTATAAAATTTATTCTTGCTCATATCGCTTAAATCTCTTATTATAAGCAATAGTTCGTTAGCAAAGCAAGTTTTTATAAGCTAAGTATAAACTTGCCAAATTATTTTAGCAAACCTTTTGCTTGTAGTTACAAGAGGCGTAACGAAGTAAAAACACTTGTGTTTTCTTGCCAACCACACATCCACGCTTAGCTCACACGCACTTTGCCCCTTCTACTACGCAGTTACGAGCCAAGCATTGTAAAAAATAACTCTCATCAACTTCCATCTCAGCACTCATCTTGCTAATTTTTTCGCACTCTTTAAGGGTTAAAATTCTAGTTTCTCGCAAAATTATATTTACGAAAGCACAAGAAATTTTGCAAATTTCAGCAATTTTTTAGCCTCCAAAGGCGAAATATCTCAAAATTTCCCTTACATTTAGAAAAATTTGTAAATTAAACTTTGCTTTTCATAAGACAGTAATTAAACATTCTTTGTTTTAAGTTTAATTGAGTCATTTTTTAATGAAGCATTTTTTAATGACACTCATCAAACAAGTTACTTCTTTTAAGCCCTTAAGAAGCCTCAAAATAAAGTATAAAATGAGAATTCAAGTTACAAAATATTTATGAGAAAATATTTCAATGCAGATCAATGCAAAAAATACCTTCTCACAAAATAATCATCTAAAAGATACAAAATTCAATCAAAGCAGACTAAAATCTGGCTTTGTCATTTTTTAGTGAGGTACTAAAAGAGTAAGATAAAATTCAAGTGTATTAAAAAAGCAAAAGTAGTGAAATTAAAGAAGAGCCCAAAAATTTGGGCTTTTTTTAGAATTTAAGCAGTTTATTAACAGCTCCGTCAATCTTCTCATTGACCTTATCCTTGGCAGCGTCCTTGACATTGTCTTGAAGACTCTTTTCCTCGGTCTTTTTTGCTGACTTTGTGTTCTTTGTAGGCTCAGCCGCAGACACAGTGGCACAAAGGCCAAATAAAGCAACAAGAGTTGCGACAAGTAATTTTTTCATTACAAGCTCCTTATAGGTAATTACAGATCTTTGCAATCTGTTAGCAAAATTATATCAAAAAAAAAAAAAAATAAGCCTTAAAATACAAAAATTTATTTCTTAAACAAAACTTAAAATATTCATCTTAAATACATATTTTTTAAAAAATTCAAGCTAAATTAGCAAAAACTTCTTTTTAGATAACTTTTTGCTTAACAAAATTCTTACAAATTACTCTTTTATCTTGCTTAATATGGCAAAGTGTGTTTTTAAAAAACTTAATATAAGCAAAATCACAAAATAAACATTATAACTGTTAATGAAGCTTAAAATAAAGAATAAAGCAAAAGAAATTCAAGCTTTAAATTCAAACACAGGCTTAAAAATTCAACAAAACCAAGGCTTGATTTAAAGAAAGATTTAAATTGAAGCCTAAAAAGCAAAAGTGTGAATTTAAGTAAGCCTTCATCTTGCAAACAAAGCAAAGTTCCCTCCCTTGTGGAGTAGAAGTGGGTATTACAAAATACGAAGGATAAAACATGGGATACCGAAAGTGGATAAGGTAAATAAAGTGAGCTTTTTGTTTTTCAAATAAATTCACAGTTTCACCTTGCAAGGGCTTGAATTTAAGTTTCAAATAAATCAAGATAAGTCCCCCATTTTTTCAAAGACTGTTTAAAATCTTTTAAAATTCAAAGCTCTAAGTTGAAAGATAACAGTTTAAATTCTTTTAGGCTATATTTTAAAAAACGATTGATTTTAGATAAATACCGTATTTATCATTCCTAAAGTATGCCAAGAATCTACGAATTTAGGAAGAAATACCTTGAATTTAATGGATTCTTCGTCCGTAGGCTTAGAGTTACAAATCAACATTTTTTTAAAAAAGGGCATTCTTTTAAAATTCAAAGCTCTAAGTTAAGATGAGTGCTTGAATGCTTTTTAAATTCAAAGCCCTTGAAATTTCCACGCTTACAAGTATAAATACTGCGTAATTCAACACTCTTTAAAAAGCCTTATTTTTTAAGATTTTTAAGCAAAAAACTATATAATTACGGCTATGGATACAAAAAAATTCTTTCTTGCCTTGATGGTTTTGGCTATGTTATTTTGGGGAATTTCTTGGCCTTGTTCTAAGATCTTAGTTGAGTATGCATCCTCTCAAATCATAGCCTTTTGGCGTTTTTTCTTTACCTTTATAGGACTTTTGATCCTACTTATAGGGCTTAAAATTCCTCTAAAATTTGAGAAAAAAAACCTAAAATGGATCCTCATTGCAAGCGTTTTGAATGTCTTTTATTCCTTGCTTTTTTTTGCTGGGCTAAATTACGGCCTAGCTGGCAAGGGAGGGGTTTTAACGACAACGCTTACTCCTGTTTTTACCTATTTGCTTGTGATGTTTATAGTATTTTATCAAACCAAACGAAAGCCAAGGGTTCCTAAAAATGAGATCATAGGGCTTATTTTGGGCATTTTAAGTGGGATCTTACTTCTTGATCTAGGAGGCTTTAATGAGCTTTTTGGTAAATTTAATGTATTTTTTGTTTTGTGTGCCTTGGACTGGGCCTTTATGAGCATCTTTACTCAAAAGATAAGGATGAACCCCTTGGCTATGAACTTTTATATCACAATAATTAGCATACTAGCCTTTACTCCTATATTATTTATGCAAGAGACATATTTTTTATTCACAGCCGATCTCAAATTTTGGAGCAATCTCTTAATAGTAGCCATTTTATCAACCGTCATTGGCACAAGCATTTATTATTTGGGCATCAAAGAACTTGGCTCTGTAAGGGCAAATTCCTTCATCTTGCTTGTGCCTGCAAGTGCTTTGCTGTGTAGCTTTGTCTTGCTTGATGAAAGACCAAGCCTTTTAACTTTAATTGGCACCGTCTTAGCAATTTGTGCCATTTATCTCATAAATATCTATGGCAAAAAGGCTTAAAATTAAGCTCTTAAAACTGAGATTAAGTCGCCTTTAAATTCAGTAAAAGCTAGCTTAAAGCCTAATTTTTCTTAAATTTGCATTATACTCAGTGTTTTAAATTCAAAGTTTTAATTAAAGGCTCAAGATACTTTAATAGGATTTTCTCTTATTAATTTCAGTAAATTTTGATGAGAATTTTGTCCTAAATTTGTCGTCTTAATTTTGTTTCTTTTAAGTGAAGGATAAAATTTTCTCTTTTGTGCTTCTAAATTTCGCCAAACGAAACTTTGCAAACTTCTACTACGCAGTTACAAGAGGCGTAACGAAGTAAAAAAATTCACAATTTAGTTTATGTGGTTGTGTCCCTTTGCAAACTCGAATTTGGCGTGTTTTACAAAATCTTGTGTCTTTGCTCCGCAAAGGGACGAGCAAGGCAAAGTAAAAAATCAACCAAGGCACCGTAGGCTTTGAAGCTCTCCTAAAATTGTAGTGTTTAGGGCATCTGCAAAGTCTTTTATAATCGGCAATAACTCTTTGGCAGAGCAAGTGCTTGAGCGTATAGACAAGCCGTTGTGTTTTAACAAGCCTTTTGCTTGCAGTTACAAGACGAGTATCACGAAGTAAAAACACAGGTGTCTTTTTACCAGCCCCACGCCCCCCTTTTTCCACGCACAGGCCTTGCCCCCTTCTGCTAGCAAGGACAAGCCGTAAGGCGAAGTAAAAAATAACTCTCATCAACTTCAACCACTCATTTTCTAAATAAACTTCATTTTGCTGATTTTTCGCACTCTTTGGCTATCAAAATGCGAATTTCTTTGAAAATTTTACACAAACTTTGCTCTGAAATTTGACAAAGTAGAGCGTTTTTTCGCCCCTAAATCAAGGGCAAAAAACTTTAAAATTCCTTAAATTTCTTTTAAGACAATTAGGGAATAAATCATATATTTATTTTTCATTTTACTCTTTATACTTTAAAATGATCTTGTATCCTATTAAAGTATCTTGAGCTAAATTAAATTTAGCCTCATTTCTTTGATAACTTAGAAAGAAACTTAAATTTAAATCAAACACACTCTAAATTCAAAAAACT
>NZ_QHLI01000037.1 GCF_006864425.1 Campylobacter troglodytis
CTCTCTCAAACTAGCCTTGATTTCATAGTTAAAAACTCAAAGCATTTAAAGATTCTTTTTGCCTTAATTGAAAGCAAAAAAGTTGTTTTAAGCAATGAATTACTTGATTTTATCATTATGCATCCAAAGGAGGTGCTTACTTGGCTAAACTCGCTTGAATTTAAGCAAAAATACCTTGACACAGACCACCCCTATCCTCCGCTTTTAAATCCTACTTTGTTGAATGGGGAGGGCTCTTTTGAAAATGATGGCTTGGCAAATTCAAAGGGTGAGGCTTGCTTTGAGGGCGAGAATTTGGGAAAAGCTCAAACTCAGCCAAGCGTTGTAAAAAATTCACCAAGCCATCATAAGCCTTGAAACTTTTTCTTGTAAATTGTGGCATTTTCTAGATCTGCAAAGTTCTTTATGATAGCTAGTAGCTCTTTGGACAAGCTATTTGAGCGTATAAGTGCCAACCTAACGTTTTAGCATACTGTCTCGTAGGATTACGAGTGCGTAACACGAAGTAAAAACACAGACATTTTTTTGCCAACTCCACGCCCACTGCACACTCTGCAAACCACTTCTACTACGCAGTTGCGAGTGTAAGGAAGCAAAAAACCACTTTCACCCTCTTCGATTTCACCACTTATTTTCTAAAGAAACTTCATTTTGCTGATTTTTTCACACTATTTGACTATCAAAAGCTTGTTGCACAATTGCATTAACACAAGGGCGAGAAAGCTTGCAAATTTCAGCGATTTTTTGGCTCTAAATTAAGGCAAAAATACTTCAAAATTCCTTAAATCATATCTGCGAAATTTGTAAATTACACATATGCTTGTTTTACATCGATAAAATCATAACTTAAAACTCCTTTATTAGAGTTTAGGTTGTCTAAGCCATCTTTTTTTGCTTTCGTATGGATTTTAAACCTTTTAAATTCAGCTTAACTTAGCAAAAACTCTCAAAGAAAGATCTTGATTTAAAAGATTTAAAGGCGCTTGTTTTTAAGCTTGTTTGTAGGGTGTAGGGCTTGTTGCTTGGCATCTTAGTCTTTATTAGTTTCAAATCTTATAAACAAAATTTTAGCAAAAACTCGCTTATTTACGCACTCTTTAAATTTAAGCAAAACTTGTGCTAGATTAAGATAACTTTACTTACACTCCTTAAATTTGTTATACTTGTTTTACCTGCAGTCTTTGCAGTATTTTTTAATGGCTCAAGATACTATAATAGGATTTTCCCTTATCAACTTTAATAAAATTTGATAAAAATTTTGTCCTAAATTTTTCGTATTATATCTAAATTCTGTTTCTTTTAAATGAAGGACAAAATTTTCTTTTTTAATTCCACGAAATTTAGCTAATCTAAACTTTGCAAATCCCCAGAAAT
The DNA here is from genome assembly GCF_006864425.1 of Campylobacter troglodytis. Taxonomy (GTDB): domain Bacteria; phylum Campylobacterota; class Campylobacteria; order Campylobacterales; family Campylobacteraceae; genus Campylobacter_D; species Campylobacter_D troglodytis. Next base: position 1,375 of record NZ_QHLI01000037.1, read on the forward strand.
TCACAATTTCGTTGATGTGATTATGTCCCTTTGCAAACTCATTTTTAGAGTGTTTTACTTTGTAATGTGCCTTTGCTCCTTCTTGCAAAGTTGCGAGTAAAACGAAGCAAAAAATCAACCAAACCATCATAAGCTTTGAAGCTGTCGCTGTAAATTTCACTTTCTTTAAGCTTCGCAAAGTCCTTTATTATGGACTGTAACTCTTTGACAGAGCAATGTTTGACCACTTGCGTATAAACTCGTGCGATTGCATTTTAACATACCAAACACAGGTGTCTTTTTTCCAGCCCCACGCCCACGCTTGCCCCTTACTCTTTTAGCTCCAAAATAACTCTCATCAACTTCGATTTCACCGCTGAGATTTTTTCGCATTCTTTGGCTATTAAAATGCGAATTTCACGCAAAATTCTATTCACGCAAACACGAGAATTTTTGCAAATTTCAGCGATTTTTTTCGCCTCTAAATCAAGGGCAAAAATACTTCAAAATTTCTCTAAATTTCTTTTGAGACAATTCTGGAATGAATCATATACTTGTTTTTCATTTTGCTCTCCATACTTTAAAATGATATTGTATCAAATTAAAGTATCTTGAGCCTTTTTAATTATCTCTATAAATCCTGCTTCAAGCTCGCAAACTGCGAAAACTTGGCGCTTTTAAGGGTGAGCGGTGATTCTATGACACCGACTCTGGCCCCAAATGCTAGGCTTCTCGCTCAAACTCGCACAGACTTCAAAGAGGGGCAAATAGTGCTAGCAAGGCTTGATGATGACCTTTTCGTCAAGCGGCTACACAAACAACCGCATTTAAAGCTAGTTAGCGACAACGAAAAATACGAGCCTATCGCACTTGCTGGCAAAGACTACGAGCTAATCGCTGTAATTGTCGGCTTTTTAATGAGTTTTGAAAACTAAAAGCCCCATAAAAAGCCACTTTTAAACGGCTTAAAATCTTTTAAACGCTATTTAAACACATTTAAACGCACAGGCTAAATCTTTTAAACACACTCATTTTCGCACCCGCACGAGCTAAATTTACCCCACTTGCTGCTTACCTTGCACCCACACGCAAAGCCCACCACAACGCACGATAAGCAAGGTGCATTTGACATTTTTTTATGCCTTTGTCAAAACAATGTCAAAGAAAAGTTTTGAATTTGTAAAAGAAGGCTTTTGAATTTGTCAAAATTTTTCGCACACTTTGATTTTGAAAAAAACCCATTTTAAGCACTATAAATCCGACCTTTGAGTAAAAAATCTCTCACTTTGATTTTTAACAAAAATTTACAGATAGGTAGATGGCATATTTTTTAAGGCGATTGATACTTTTAACTAAAATTTTATAGGATTTTTCCTAAGCCATTTTAACAAAATTTTATACAAATTTTCATTTTTAACCTTGTTGCTGATTTTCACACTTTTTTGTTCTTAAAACTTTATCGCACGGTTGCATTAACGCAAGGGCAAGAAAGCTTACAAAAAGGACAATTTTACTTACACAAAACTCAACAACATTCTAATCTTGACTAAAATTTTTGCTTTCAAATGTAAAACAAAATATATACTAAGATAGATTTATCAAGTTTTTAGAAGTAGATCAGCTAAAAGGATCAATTACCAAAATTTAATCCCTTATGAGTTTTTGCCTCGGCTAAAATTTGCTCATCCTTTGAAAAATCAAAGAATTTAAACTCATTTCCGTGCTGAGAAAAGCCGTCTATCAAATCCCCACTTAGACGGTTTTTTAGATCAAGTTCTGCTATGGCAAAGCCATCAAGAATCTTGCTAAATTCAATTAATCGCTCAGGAATCGTATCTAGCTTGGTGTGCAGATAACAAAAGCTAGGAAGCCCTACTCGTCCTACTCGTCCGCGCAGCTGATGAAGGGTAGCAAGTCCTAATTTTTCAGCCCCTACTATGATGATGGTACTAAGACGAGGCAAAGAAATTCCAACCTCCATAACAGTTGTAGCAAGTAAGATCCGCCCCCTTTGTTTAAATTCAAGCAAGATCTCATCCTTGCTTTTATCCTTGCCGTGAGTGCTAAAAACCCCCTCATATCTTTTTTCCCAATACTCCCTAGCCCTTTCAAGTGGCAAGTATTTAGCATTTTGGCCTTCATTTACAAGAGGGTAAATTATGGCTATTTGATTATTCTTTTTTAGCTCCTCATTGATGCGGTTTAAAATCAAAGAAAAATCCTTATCTTGCACACAAAAGGTTTGAATGTCTTTGTGAAAGGGCATTTGCTTAATGAAAGAAAAGCTTACAAGCTCACTTTGTAGCATACTTAGAGTGCGTGGAATGGGCGTTGCTGAAAATTGCACAAAATGTGGGCTACACTCATCGCTTTTTGCTAGATCATTGATCTTTTGCCTTTGATTTGAGCCAAAGCGGTGTTGCTCATCTACCATCACAAGCACAGCACTGTGCTGTTGTAGATGTATGAGTGCGTGTGTGCCTATGATTAAATTCGCATTTTGCAAATTTTGTTCTAAATTCTTATCCTTTTTTCCGCCTTTTAGAAGCTCGATCTGCATAAAATGAGGCAAAAGCCTTTTAGCTTCATCAAAGAGTTGTTGGGCTAGGATGCTAGTTGGAGCCATTAAAACTGCTTGTTTTGGATAAACAAGCAGTGCCGCAGCAAGTAAAACAAGGGTTTTGCCACAACCCACATCGCCCATAATCACTCTTCTTTTGGCATCCCTTGATCTTAAATCCCCCTTAATGTCGTTTATGGCTTTCATTTGATCCTTGGTTGGATGAAAAGGCAAGCCTTTAAGCCACTCGCTTATGTCAAAAAGCTCAATCTCATAGCTCTTTGGAACTTGTTTTTTGTTTCTTAAACGGCGCAAAAAATTATAGATTTCAATGAATTTTAGATCCTTTTGAGCTTCATTTATCTCTTGTTTAGATAGCTTTAACTGTGAATTTTCAAGGCTTTTTTCGTTTTCTTCATTTGATCTTTGTATTAAAAGCTCAAGGGCTGATTTGTTTTGTGAGCTTTTTTCAGCTTCTTGGCTTGAATTTGGCTTTGAATTTTGCGCATTGTTTATAAAACTGTTATTTGAGCTTATGGAAAGTTCAGACAAATTTTGTGAGTTGTTTTGAGGGTTTAAATTCAGCGAGCTTTCATTTTGTGAATTTTCTAAGCCTTCTTGTGAATTTATTAATTTTTCATTCAAGTCTTCATTTAAATTTAGCAGATCTTCTTCGTAATTCAAAGAAGCTTCCTTGTCTGAGCTTGTGCTTAACTTCTCTTGCGAGCCCATTTTGCTTTTCAAGGCATTTAAGAGCTTAAAGCTTTTTTCATCATAGCTGTGTAGGTCTAAGAGTAAATTCACTCTTTTTTCATCCAAACCACTATCTTGCAAATTTTCACGGGTAAGATATGTGCGAATTAGCCTTAAAATATGCTCATCCTTAATGCCAGCTATTTTGTATCTAGGCACAAAAAAGCCAGCCTGGGCTATGATCTTAGGATTTGTAAATTGCCAAATATTATTGTATAAGCTCATTTTAGCGTGGAAAATGCACTCCTTGCCAACCTTAAAAGCACCAAAATGCCATTTACTAGGATTAAAGATAACAAAATTTGCATTTAAGCTCCAATTTTCACACCACACAGAGCCCACAATCTTGCCGTTTTTTGAATTTGTGCGTTCAATCTTAACCTCTTGAGTACAAATATCCTCACTGGGTGCTGATGATATGGTGAAATTGTCAATTTTTTTGGGCAAAAAAAGTGCTAGATCCAGGAGATTTTTTATATGAAGTTTTTTAAAAAGCACAGCATCTTCGTTTGAGATCTTCATCTTGCCACGCTTGCAAAACTTAGGCTTGAAAGCTCACTGTGAGCCTTTATGTAAGCATTTAGCTCCTTTAAGCTAGTAGCCTTTATCTTGTTTAATTCTTGTTTAAAAGCGCCTATTTGAAGCCCTTGATAAAATTCATTGTAAGCCACACTAAGTCTTTTTTCAAGGCTTTCGTAGCGAAGAGGGGTTGAGCCTATTAAGAATCTTTGTGCTTGATCTAGCTCATTTTGGCTAACACCCTTTTTGACAAAATCAGCAAACAAGCTTTTTACCAATGCCTTTGCCTCGCTTGCATTTTCGTTTTTTGTCTGTAAGTATCCAAAAACCCTTTTGTAGCAAAGATTTGCATCAAGCATAGCATAAGCACTGTAAGCTAGCCCTCTTTTGACCCTAACTTCCTCCATCAAACGAGAGCCAAAGCCCCCAGCACCAAGCACAAAGATAGCAAGCTTTGCTAAATGAGCATCTTCATCTTTAAAATCAAGCTCAAAGGGAGAGCAAAAATATATATAGGCTTGCTCACTTTCCTTGCGAATGCAAATTTCATCCTTTAAGTCTTCGCAAAGTGTGAATTCTTTTGTGTTAGGTCTTTGTCCTGTGCTTAAAGCATCTAAGATGGGATAAATTAAGCCCTCGCATTCTTTTTGCAAAAGATCCCCTCCTACAACAACACAAGCATTTTCAAGGTTTAAGAGCTTTTTGTGAAATTCTTTAAGATGATCAAGGCTAATTTCTTCTATGCTTTTTTCATCTCCGTCATTATTTGTAGCAAATTCCTCATACTCAAAAACTGTTTTATTTAATAAGCCCTTTGCTACATAGTCAAAATCGCTCTGATTTGAGGCTAGCTCGCCCAGGGCTGTGGTTTTAAGCCTTTTAAGTAATTTTTCATCAAACTGAGGGTTTTTAAGCAAAAGTGCCAATTTTTTCAAGGCAAAATTAAAATGCTCTTTCAAACAAGAAAGACTAAGCTCAAAGCTTTCAAAACCACTACTTGCATTTAAATTTATAGCATAAAGCTCCAAGTCCTTGAAAAATCTTTCATTAGCTCCTTCATTTAATAATCTCGCAAAAAGCCTTGCTGTTCCTGCTGGGATTTTTTGTGAATTTTTTGTTGATAAACTTGTTTTTGCGGTGTTTGTTAGTGAGTTTGGCTTTGAATTTGTTGTGCTTTTAACTACTTTGCTTTCAAAGGCATTTTCATAAGCCTTGCCTGCGTTTTGAAAAATTAGCTTGAAAAAGATGATGGGTAAATCGTGATTTTCCTCAAAGATAAAAGGAATTTTTGTATTTTTTACATTTATACTATGAAGCATTTTAGCCTTTTTTGCGAAATTTTGGCTTATTATAGCAATTTTACCTTAATAACTGTCTTTAAGGCAAAATAATATTTAGGCTTAATGTGGCTCATTTAAGCTTTGAAATTTTAACTTGCTAAAAGCAAGTATATTTAGCGTGAAAGTTTTTGATCCTTCATTGAAACCTTTAAATATCTGGCTCAATTAAACTTAAATTTAGGCTTTTTTTATTTATTCACACCTTAAAATAAGCTTAGATTAACTTAAAATCACAGTATTTTAAATGAAAAATTAATTTTTCCTATGTTTAGTAAGGTTGTGCAAGGTTTTGCCTTTGCAAAAAGTGCTTTAAATAACTGTTACAGACTAACAGACAATTCTTCATTTACAAAACACTGAATTTTGGTATAAAAGCCAAGGTTGGAAGCAAATCTTTGTCAAAATTTATTAAAGTTGATAAGGAAAAATCCTATTAGAGCATCTTGAGCCTAGTAAAAATATGGTGTCAAAAATGGGTTGATAAGCCTTTTTTGGCTTATTTTACAAGCCTTTTCTATAAATGATAGAAATTCAATTCTTTTAAAGGATAAAAAATGAAAAAAGCGATATGCACCATTGTTTTTTGTGCTGATAATAAGTGCTAGTGCTTATTATGTAGGTGGCGAGTATGCAGCGCTACAAAAATGCTCTTACGAGCAATATGACAACGAATACTGCAATGTATGGACATATAAGGGTATTAGCGGTAAAACCTATCAGATGTATTTTGGCTCAAAGTATTGTGAATACTAATGTTTGCGTAATGATGGATAAACGGTCAAATGGGGCAATACGGCGTAGGAATTGAGTAGATAAGCTAGGGCTTTAAAAGTCCTAATTTTGAGGATAAATTCACGGAATTTTTAGGAAATTGAGTGAATTTTTTGAATACCTTACTATCGCTTAGTATGAGGGCAAGGGGTAAAATTTAGGCTTTTGCTTTGAATTTTTGGATTTACTTCGTGCTACACACTTGTCCCACATTTTACTATGCAAAAACCGCTTCGTCCCAGCCGCCACGCTGTTTTTTTAAAAACCGCTCACAATGACAGCTCTTGGTCATTTTGAGCCTTTAGCGAAAAATCTCTTTTTATAAATTACGAGATATTTTTACTTCAGCTTTCGCCTTGCAAGCTACTAGGTCGCTACGCTCAATATGACAAAATTCAACGCTTTTTTTAAAAGAGCCTAATTTTTTATAGATTTAACAAAAAAACATACGCAAAAATTCATAAAAAAGCATAAAATAAGGGAAAAATTACAAAATTACTTTGCCTCAAAGTGCTATAATGTCGAAATTGTGCTGATAATTTTGCTAAACTGCATAGTGCTATGGCTTGAAACAACGCATTTTGTCAAGGACACTTCGCATTTTGAGCCTACAAAATGGCTTAAAATCGCTATTTCGCACAACGCTTGCTTTGGCGACTTCGCAGATATGAACTATCTATTCTATCTGCACTCATCAGCTCACGCCCACCACAAGTAATTTCTCGCTAGAAATTCTGTGCCTTGAATTTTTTAACTGAAAATTCACGATTTAGCTGAATTTTCGCCTTTGTTTTGGCAAATTTATGAATTTTAGCGTTAAAAAGCTTAAATTTTCTCCTTTGGTTTCGTGCGGATTAGTGAAAACAGATTGGGAATATTTAAAATGAACTTTGAATTTTGTGTGAATTTACTTTGCTAAAGGTCTGTAATCTGTTTAGGCATCTCAATCATAACTTTGCTTTAAAGCGATAATTAGTGTTTTAATTGCGATAATTTTATTGCATCATTTTTCACTTGTCAAAAACAAGTTCTTTGTGCGATCTTTTGTAAATTTTAAGACCAAAGGCTATTTTTTAAAAAAGCATTAAATTTGTTTTTTCTGAAAAATAATTAAATTTAAAATGCCTAACTTTTATCTAAACTGTCCCTTGTGAATTTGGTTTTTGAATTTTAGAACTTATGTTTAGTTTTTTAAAGCTTTAATTTTATTTTAAAGCCTTAAAATTTATTGTTTTAAGGAAAGTAGGGTATTTATCATCTGATCAACCGTAGTAACGACCTTCGAGGCTGCGCCATAACTTGCTTGAAACTGGATCAAATTGGCAAGCTCCTCGTTGGTATTAACTCCGTTTAAAGACTGAAACTCCTCATACACGGAATTATATAGGGTTGAGTTTGTATCGTGCGTGATATTATTTGCCTGAGTTTGTGAGGCTATCTTTCCTGTAAATAAGCGGTAATATCCATCCAAGGCCTTTGTATCAACTGTTCCGTCTTTATTATAAAAATTCACCTCATCATATTGAAGTTGCAAGATGGCATTTGCTATCTCATTATCTCCGTCATTTCCATTTCTACTAGCCCTTAAAAGATTAGGATCCTCTAAGAGCTCTGATTTTACACGCATAGTTGTAGCGTTTGTGCCACTAAAAAAGCCTCCTAAATTTAAAACCCCTGCGAAATTTGTACCCTTATCTTCTATGGCTATCTTGTAGTTTGGAGTAGCCACGCTAAGCTGAATCATACCTGATTGGGTTCTGCTGTCATAATCAAAGGTAGCACTTAGATAATCATCTATATCATCTATGTTGTTGTTGTTGTTGTTATCGTCTGTGTTTGCTGTGATCTGTCTAATGATATCTTCCATAGTGGTATTTACATCTACATTAATGGTCTTTGAATTTATACGAACTCCTTTTTCATCGTAAAGAATCAGATCGAAAGAGCCTATTTGTATGTTTTTATCATAGTTCATAAGCTTGGTATCTTCTCTTAAACCAATCATAGGATCTGAACTCATAGTGCTTTTAGCTGAGCTAGCATAGATATTATTTGTTTGAGTCATCATAGTTTTAGCAAAGGTATTTAGCATACCTTTATAATCTTGTATGATCCCATCCTCATAGCCTCCATATTCTCTACTATAAGTTCTGCCTCTAAGATCAAGCTGGGCTGCTAGTTTGCCTCCTGTAAGTTGGGTTGTAAGATCTGTGATGGTTTCATCAACCCCTTGATAAACTATGCTATAAACGCCTGTTGCCTCATCAAGCATAAGTTTTATAGGGGTAAAATTTGGACCACTTACTATCTCGTGTCCTTGTATGGTTAGATTATAATACTTGCCCCCATCTGTCATCGTTTGATCAAGACGACTTTCTTGATTTATGATAAATTTTGAAGCCACAGTGCCTACAAGCTTAGAAAGGGTAAGCTCAAGCTCGTCTCTACGGTCTCTTAGCTCATTTGCCCTGTCTGTTACTAAAACCTCTTGCTTTGGAATTTGCTTGTTGATGTTTGCTATTTGTTCTCCTATGCGGTTTATCTCCTCAACTGTTAATCTTATATCATCATTAATGGCCTCTTCTATTTTAACTAGATCAGCATAGGCATTGTTAATGTGTTCGCTAAGAGACTTTGCACTTGTTATAAGTCCTTGTTTAACCGCACCGTCATTAGCACTTGTGGAAAATTTGTTCCAAGAGTCGTGGTAATTTTCTAGATCCTTTAAAATTCCATTATCCTTGGTATCTGGGAATCTTTTGGCTATTTCTTCAAGCTTGCTTTTGCTATATCCTGTGTATTCAAGCTGGGTGCTTACGGTTTTTAGCTTGTGGTAAGAATACTCATCGTGCAAACGAACTATGGAGTCAATGTTTGTTCCCATTCCAAGTTCTATGCCGTTTCCTATATTATAAAAGCTAGCTGTTGTTTGGATGGCTCTTTGTCTAGTATAAAAGGTGCTGTGGGCGTTTGCTATGTTATTGCCTGCTGTTGCTATTTGAATTTCACTTGCTTTTAGCCCTGAGATGCCCTTGCTTAAACTAGAAAATATAGTATTCATAAGCTATCCTATACATTGATCTTAAAAAGTGAATCTAAACTCGTCTTCTTATCTCCATAAGCATTATTTGTTCCACTTCCATCATCAAACATAGTATTTACTAGCCCATCAAAGAAATTTTTTACCACAAGTACAAGCTTGGCGTATTCTTTGTTTTTTTCGTGTAGATACTCTAATTTCTTTTTAAATTCAGCAAACTGTGCCTTTTGGTTTTGATCTAAGATCTCGGCTAAATTCTTAGCCCCATTTTGACTAAGTTTAATCAAGGCATCATCAAGTTCTTGCTTTGAGACAGTAAATGAGGCTATGAGTTTGTTTTTATCATTAACGCTTTGAGCTACTGTGTCGTGTCTTGCTTGCTGGATATTTGCAAGATCATCTTCTGTGAGTTTTATGAGCTTGTTAATAAGCTCTATATTTTCGTTGAGTTTTTCTGTAAGCATAATCTTCCCTTTCTTTACAGTTTAAACAAAGCTGAGAAAAAAGGGAAAAATTCTTAGAGTAAAGAATCAGTAATAGCCTTGGCTGTTGCTTTTAGATCTAGCTTGTATTCGCCTTTTTTGATCTGATCGGCTATCCTAGAAAGCTTATCGTTTTCCACTTTTTCGCTTTGATTTGTTCTAGTTTGAGTATTTTGCTCGATCTTAGTGGCTGATACATTGCTAGTAAAGCCTTGTGTTACAGGGTTAATCATTTGCTCTCCTTTTCCCATAATATTATACCAAATCGACCAAAATAAAAAACACTTAAGACCCTTCCTTCAAAAAATTAAATAATAATTCAGAAAAGCCCATACCTCCACTTAAAGCCTTGCTCATAGCATCATTATACATAGATGAGTAAATTTTATCGCTTGCATCATCTTTGAAGATTGAAGCCTTGTTTTTCAAGGAAATATCAAGTATGGACTTGATAAAAAAGGCTTCAAAGGCATCGGTTTGTTCTTTTAAGGCCTGATCAAATTCCTTGCTGTTTGTGTTTGTTCTTGCTTCAAATTCAGCCCTAGCTAAATTCTTGGCTGAATTTAAGCTAGTTGAGTTCTTAGCTACGGTTTCAAGCAAGGAGCTGTTTGCATTATAGCTTGCTAAAAAATTATCAACCCTCATTAAATCACCTCCAATTCAGCATTAATAGCACCTGCTCTTTTTAAATTTTGCATTATGCTTATGATGTCGGTTGCACTTGCACCAAGTCTATTTAGCATTCTGGCTACATTTGCTACTGTTGTTTTGGCTGAGTTTATCCTTACTGTGTTTGAGCTAGGATCTATGATGCCACCGTCTTTCATATCAAGCTCATTTTGTGCTACTTGTGCTTCGTTATTAGGATCTATTTTTATGGTTATATCCTTGTGAGTTATGAGTATGGGCTCTACCTCTACATCAACTCCTGCTATGATGGTGCCTGTTCTTTCATCTATGATTACCTTATTTTGTGGGACAAAATTAATATCTTGTTCTAGTACCCTAGCCATAAATTCAACGCTTGACATACCATCAGGTCTTGTAAGCTGTATGGTTCTTGAATCAAGTGCTTGGGCAACATCGCCTCCAAAAACAGCATTTAAGGCAAGCTCAATGTCATTTGCTGTTTTAAAGCTAGCGGTTTTAAGGCTTAGGCTTAAATTATCTGTTTGAGTGAAATTTTGAGCCAACTCTCTTTCTACGCTAGCACCTGCTAGTATGGACGCACTTGTGGAGTGATTTCCCCCCCGGCCTCCAGCACCTCCTGTAATGCCTCCTGTTGAGACTATGCCCTGGGCTATAGCATAAATTTCACCGTCAATTCCTCTTAATGCAGTAAGTAACAGCGTCCCACCTTGCAAGGACTTTGCATCGCCCATAGAAGAAACTGTTATATCAAGCTTATCCCCACTTTTTGCAAAGGCAGGAAGCTTTGCTGTTACCATAACGGCTGCTGTGTTTTTGGACTTTATGTCATCTGGATTTACTTTTATATTCATACCTTGAAGTAAATTTGATATGGACTGTATGGTAAATCTTGAATTTGTCCCATCCCCGCTACCATTAAGCCCAACAACGAGGCCGTAACCTATGAGTTGATTATCCCTAACCCCAACGGTATTTGTGAGATCCTTAATCTGTATAGCAAAAAGACAGCTAGCTAAGGCTAGTAAGGCTAGTGCGAACTTCATTTTTATTCCTTTAAACTTCTCTTGCTCTATAAGCAAAAATAGTTCCAAAATTTACACACTAAGATCTATACTAAGCTCTTCTAAGGCAGTTTCTCTAAGCTCTGATATTACCGCCTTTAAATCCTTTGTAAGATCCAACTTGTCTGTATTTTTAAGCAAAAACTCCTCATTTACTTTTAAATTCAAAGAAAGGCTGTGAAGTTCTTTGCCTAGTACATTGACAAATTCTGTAAAATTTGTATGGCTTTGAAGATTTAACTGTCTTTCAAGCTGAGCCTCAAGCCACACCCTAAGAGCTTCCATACTTTCTCTTTGAAGCTCAAATAAGCTCTTTGTTCTAAGAGCCTCAGTGGGCAAGGTGCCATCATCTTTAATGCTCTTTTTAACAAGCTTTATTAACTCCTCATTGCTGTGAAGTTCTCCTAAACTTAGATAACCGTCTTGTATCTGCTTTTAAGCTGTGATTAAGCTCTTCTTCTATAGAGCTTAAAAGAGGGGCATCATAGTGTCTGCTATAAAGTAGGTAGCTACTAAGACCGTTCATTTGGACATTTTTCACCAAGGCACCGTCTAGCTCATAAACACTGTCAATGTTGTATCCAGCTAAGACCCTACCCTTTTCCTCAGTGCTTAAAATGCCATTTTTATCACTGTCAGCACCCACATAATTTCTTTTGTAAGCTATATCACCAAACCAGCCTGAGACGAAGTTTTCAGCCTCGCCTTTAAGTATAATGCGTCCTATTTTGTCAAAATCTTGAGAGCCAAAATATGTTTTTAGTTTTTCTAAATTCTCATCACTAAGCCTTAAATTTATGGTGTTGCTACTTATTTTATCTTTAAAGGAAATTTCGTTGCTAAATTCATAGTTTTTTACTAAATTTGAGCTTGTTTTTATCTCGTTTAGATCTAAATTTTTACTGACAAGTTTGCTGAATTTTTCTAAATTTTCACTACTAAGTGTATTTAGACTAGAAAATACAGCCTTGTTTTGAATCGCGTTAAATTCAAATTTGGTATTGTCAAATTTAAGCAAGGCAACAGTAGGACCAAAAGAAGCATTACTAAAAACCCTAGACATTCTTACCTCCCTTTTAAACAACCATATCTTACACACCAATGGTTAGAATATATAGGCTGCTTTAAAGTTTGTGGATACTTGTTGGCATTATGGTTGTTTTTATAAGGCTTAGCTATATAATTGTTCACATAATTATATGCAGTGCCACTACTATATACCGGTCCTTGCCAAAGATACCTACCACCCTTAACCTCGGACATTTCAGCGCTGCTAAGTTTTCTTACCCCAGAAGAATTTTCACTCAAAGCCCCACCACTTAGCTTAAAAAGCAAATCATCAGCAAAAGCCAAATTAAAAACTAAGCCGCTAAAAAGAGCAAGTTGAATGAATTTTTTCATCGCTATCCTTTCATAAAGATTGATTTTTCTATAACAAGCTTTTACAAAAAAACTTCATTTTCTAGCTATGTTTTAAGCTTTGGCAAAAAAGTTGACTAAGAGCTTACAAGGCAAAAACCAAAGCACAAAATCTCTTTTTTGAGATACTTAGCACACACTCGGTATGACAATTTTTGCCTTTGTCATTGCGAGTTTGCGTAGCAAACGAAGAAGCTCTTTTTATTGAGATACTTCGCAATGCTTAGTATGACAAAAATTTTGTCATTCCCAGCGTAGTGCAAAGCACAAAGCACAAAACTTCTTTTTTTCTGAGATATTTTTTCTTAAGCTACCCAATCCGCTGGATCTCTTTGCTTAATATGACAAGGATTTAAAGGGTTTTGTGAATTTTCTTTTGAATTTATCTTTAAATTCAAGGAATTTTTGTCGTCTTTTTAATTTTCTAACAACCCACCCCACCCAACGGGTTGCAAGCCTTGCGAAGCAAAACACCCTCCGCAAGACAAAGGGTTTATTTTAGCGGTTTGAAAATCTTTAAACTCTTCGCTTGGCATTATAAATTTCAATGTTTTTTAATAAAAAAATCAAGTTGATAATAAAACTATGCCAAAAATTCATCCTTAAATTCAAGCTAATCTTACTCTTTTGAATTCTTTTGTTTCAAATCGGCCTTTGTTGAATTTTCTTTAAACATTAAAACGAAAGTGCATTATGTCCCCATCTTGTACCACATAGTCTTTGCCTTCAAGTCGTAATTTCCCCGCTTCTTTTGCCTTGCTTTCACCCCCACAAGCGATGAAGTCCTCATAACTTATCACCTCAGCCTTTATAAAGCCCTTTTCAAAGTCATTATGAATCACACTTGCTGCCTTTGGAGCCTTGTAGCCTTTTTTTATACTCCAACTTCTTACCTCAAGCTCGCCTGCTGTGAAATAATTTATAAGCCCAAGCTTTGCAAAAGCCACCCTAATAATCTGTCCCAAGCCACTTTCATTTGCCCCTAAACTTGCTAAAAGCTCCCCTGCCTCGCTCTCATCTAGGCTAATTAGCTCCTCTTCAATTTTTGCACAAAGCTTAATCACCTCGTGCTTACTTTTTGTGGCAAATTCTTTTAATTCTTTGACAAGATCATTATCTTTACTAAGTGCGTCCTCATCAACATTTGCCCCATAAATTACCTCTTTTGCTGAAAGAAGTCTTAACTCCTTGTTTAAATTCACAAAAAGATCGCTATCCTTTTCAGCAAAGCTACTTGCTGCTTGCCCTGAATTTAAATGTGTCAAAAGTATATTTGCAAATTCCAAACCCTCTTTTGCACCCTTTGCGTTTGCCTTTGCCTCCCTTGTTAGTTTTTCTATCTTTTTGCTAAGCTGTTCTATGTCTGCTAATATTAATTCTGTGTTGATTATCTCTATATCACGCAAGGGGTTTACAGTGCCTTCTGTGTGTGTGATATTTTCATCCTCAAAGCAACGCACAAGGTGTAAAATTAATTCACACTCTCTTATGTTTGAAAGAAATTTATTCCCAAGCCCCTCGCCCTTGCTAGCACCCCTAACAAGTCCTGCAATATCGACAAATTCAATGGTAGAATGCAAAATTCGCTGAGGCTTTGCTATTTTGGCTAGTTCGTTTAAACGAGGATCAGGCACATTTACAAGTGCCTTGTTTGGTTCTATGGTGCAAAATGGATAATTTGCACTTTGAGCGTTCATAGCTTTTGTAAGAGCGTTAAAAGTTGTGGATTTACCAACATTTGGCAAACCCACTATGCCAACGGCTAAGCTCACTTTTCCTTCCTTGCTAAGCTCATTAAATAAGCAAGGCAAAGCCTAACCCCAGCCCCACTTGCTCCAAAGCTAGTATAGCCCCAAGGCTTTTCTACATAAGCTGGTCCTGCTATGTCAAGGTGTAGCCACTTGTCCTTGAATTCTTTGCGAATAAACCTTTCTAAAAAAAGCCCAGCTGTTAAGGCTCCTCCATAACGACTTGATCCTGTGTTGCTAAGATCTGCTATGTTAGATTTAATTAGTTCTTTTAAATAGGGGTTAAAATGTAAGATGCAGCCATATTCCCCACTTGTCTTGCTAGCCTCATAAAAGTCATTTTGCAAACTTTCATTTACGCCCATAATGCCACTTGTGTATTCGCCAAGTCCTACCACGCAAGCACCTGTAAGGGTTGCCATATCTATTAGCAAATCAGGCTTTAAATCTTGTGCATAGCTTAAACAGTCAGCCAAAACCAAACGCCCCTCAGCATCAGTGTTTCTAACCTCAATGCTTACTCCCTCTCTGGAAATCAGCACATCATCGGGCTTAAAGGCATTGCCACCTATCATATTTTCAGTTGCTCCAAGAATGGAGTGAATTTCAAAGGGTAGTTCTAACTCGCTAGCAGCCTTTATAATGCCCATAGCAGCAGCAGCTCCGCTTTTATCAGCCTTCATAGTAAGCATATAATCAGCTGGTTTTAAACTAAGCCCCCCACTATCATAAGTAAGTCCCTTTCCTACAAAAACAACGCATTGCTTTGAATTTTTAGGCTTGTAGCTTAGATGAATAAGCCTTGGAGGGTGTTGAGAGGCTCTATTTACGGCTAAAAAGGCGTTCATTTTTTCCTTTTCTAAGAATCTTTCATCATAAACCTTGCATTTTATGTTTTTGTCCGCTTTGGCTAAATTCAAAGCATCCTCTGCCATTTTCAAAGGGGTGTAGGTGTTTGGAATTTCATTTACTATGTTTTTGGCGAAATTTGTGGCATTTGAGATGATCTGTCCTGTTTTAAGCCCTAAGTTTGCATCCGATATGCTGAATTTTTTGCCATTTAATTCCTGAGGGGATATGAGGATTTTAGCTAGTTTTTTTGGCTTTTTTTCTCCCTTATATTGATCAAACTCATAAGCAGCAAATTCAAAGCCTTGAACTAATGCACAAAAGCTAGTAACAACACAGTCTCCAATGACACTTGGGGTTTTAACGCTCTTTACATTTAGCTTAGATAGCACCTTGTAAGCATTTGCAAAAGCTAGGCGAATATCCTCATAAGCTAGGCTTTTAAGCTCTATGAAAAGCCTTTTTTTTGAGGCATCAAGACAAGTGCCTTCTCCCTTGTAGTTCATAAGCTCAAAAAAGCCCTTATCTCCCTTATAAGTGCTTAATTTTTTATCTTGCACGAAGCAAAGCTCAAAGTCTGCTTCAAGTTCCTTTGTGTTCTTAGAACAAAATTCATAATTCATTGTGTATCCTTTTTGACATTTTTTACAGTTCGTTTTTTAAGAATGGATCTTTCCATCTGTTTAAAAGCAAAGATCATAAGACTTAAAAAGCTTATGATCAACATAGCAGCATAATACCAATGCCTTTCAGCCCACGCGACAAAGGCCCAAATTTCTTCTCCAAAATACCAGGCTAAAATAATAGTAATAGCAGCCCAAACCCAGGCAGAAAGCAAATTAATAAAGGCAAATTTCTTTACATCATAGCGAGTAATGCCTATACTCATAGGTATAACAGTGCGAAAGCCATACATATAACGTTGCACGAAGATAATGGGCCAGCCAAATTTTTGTAAAAGCAAATGTGCTACAGCAAATTTGCGTCTTTGCTTTTTTAGCTTTTTTTGTATGTATTTTTTGTTGTAGCGTCCTATGTAAAAATAAATCTGATCCCCCACAAAGCCTCCAAGCCCTGCTACAAAGATGATTAAACCTAAATTCACATGTCCTTCGTGGGCAAAAATGCCTCCTAAAAGCAGAGCCAACTCACCCTCTAAGATGCACCACAAAAAGATGATAAGATAGGCTAAATGCTGATAATCATATAAAATTCCCTTTAAAGCTTGATCTAAACCCATACTAAAACTCTAAAACACTATATACTGGACTAAATTTAGAAAGTTTTTCAGCCCCTCCTAGATCTTTTAGGCTGATTAAAAAGCAAGCCTCAACGCACTGTGCCCTTGCTTTTTTTATAAGCTCATAGCTTGCTAAGGCTGTGCCTCCTGTGGCTATTAGATCATCAACAAACAAAACCCTTGCATCCTCAATACCACAAAAGGCATCTTGGTGAAGTTCTATGCTATCTGTGCCATATTCAAGCTCATAGGATTGAGTAAAGGTCTTTGAGGGAAGTTTTCCTGGCTTT
The DNA here is from genome assembly GCF_006864425.1 of Campylobacter troglodytis. GTDB lineage: Bacteria > Campylobacterota > Campylobacteria > Campylobacterales > Campylobacteraceae > Campylobacter_D > Campylobacter_D troglodytis. Next base: position 18,077 of record NZ_QHLI01000037.1, read on the forward strand.
CTTATGGGAACGAAGGGTAAATTTAGCCTAGCACAAAGCATAGCAGCAAATATAAAGCCCCTACTTTCTGCACCTGCTATGAAATCAAGCCTTAGCTCTTTATATCTAGCCTCAAAATGTTTAAGCAAGAAGCTCAAAGCCTCCTTATCATTAAGAAGGGTGGTGATGTCTCTAAATAATATGCCCTCTTTTGGAAAATCCTTTATGCATCTAATCTTTTGTGCTAAAAAGTCTTTGTCTTTTTCGTTTAGTGTAATCATAATAATGCCTCTATCTTTGCTTCAAGTTCTTTGATTCTTTGTCTTAGTTTGTCGTTTTCTAGTCTGTATTGTGAATTTCTTGTTCTTAGTGAGGTAAGATCGCTTTTGATCTTTGTTAGCTCCTCTGTTAAAATGTCTATGTTTCCAAGGCTTCTTTGAAGTTGTACTTGTAGTTTTCTAATGATGATCTCTGTATCGTCAAGATTATTTCTTATAAAATCCTTTGAGTTTTGCTCCTTTGTAAGCAAGGTTTTGTAATATAAGAGCATCACGATCAAATAAAGACAAAGACAAATGAGTACAGTTAAGATCAGCCAATCTGTAAACATTCACCTACCTCGATCTTTGAAATTCTATCCAAATGCCTTCCTCCTTCAAAGTCCGTGCTTATAAAGGCATTTACTATGTCAAGGGCAAGCTCACTTCCAAGCAAACGGCCTCCAAGGGCTAGGACATTAGCATCATTGTGCCTTCTTGCAAGCCTTGCACTTAAAGCCTCGCTACAAAGGGCACAGCGAATGCTTTTGTGGCGATTTGCCGCTATGCTCATGCCTATGCCAGAACCACATATTAAAATTCCAAAGCTTTGATCATCTATCTTAGAAACCAAAAGATGCGCATAATCAGCATAATCACAGTGTTTTTTTGTATGAACCCCAAGATCCTCATAAGCAAGATCTTGATCCTTAAAAAAGACACAAAGCCTTTCTTTAAGCTCAAAACCAGCGTGATCGCTTGCTAGGTATATTTTTTGTCTTAACATCATTAAATTTCCAAGATTTTTGCCACAATTTTACCGTAATAAGGTTAAAAAACTTAATTTATTTTTAAAAACTGTTGAATTTTAAATGCCTTTGTTGTTTTAAAAGGCTTTTTAAAAAGTGTCAATACCTCAGATCAATTTCTTGCTAAATAAACTTAGTTTTTTAAATAAGCTATGTTTTGAATTTTGGCAAAAAAGGCAAGTCAGTGGGTTAAGAAGCGAGAAGGCAAAAAGATTTCTTTTTGAATTTATTAGCTTAACCTTTTGAGTTTCTTTGCTTAAAATGATAAATTTTAAGATCTTTTGCTACATTCAAACGATAAATATGATCTTTTAAATGGGCACTTTTTACAAAAGAGTTGATTTAGGCCCTCTTTAAGGTCAAGTTCTTTGTAGGTATAAATTCAAGGCAAAACTACATATCAAAAATTCACAACAAAATTTGCAAGATTTTACAAAAGCCATTAAGGCTTGAATTTAATTAAAATTGCTTGTTTTAAACTAGACACTTTTTTATGAAAAAATTATTTTATCTGGCATTGCTTTAAGAAAAAATAAAAACTTTGTGTTGTATAATCTAAGCTTAAAATTGTTTTTGGGATTTTTTATGAATATAGTGCTTATAGGCTCATCAACAGGCGGTCCTAATCAGGTTAAGTTTTTGCTTAAAGATATAGATATGAAGCATTGCTGTGCTGTGGTAGCTCAGCATATGGGAGCTAGTTTTTTGCCAAACTATGTAAGACAGTTTAATCAAGAAGCCCTTGCCGAGGTCGTTTTAGCAAATGACAAGGAGCCTCTTGTGAGAAATAAGATCTTTGTTTGTAAGCAAAATACTGTTTTTGATGGAAATTTAAATCCCACCTTGAATTTCAGCCCTCAAAAAACAACCTTTAATCCCAATGTCGATCTACTTTTTAACTCAGCCATAAACATAGCCAAAACAAATAAAATTCTAGCCATTATCCTAACAGGTATGGGAGATGATGGGGCGAAGGGTTTGTTTGAGCTTTATAAGGTGGGGGTGCAGTGCCTTGGTGAGAGCGAGGCTGACTGCGTGGTTTATGGTATGCCTAAAAAGGCAAAGGAGTTAAATCCTAAGCTAAAGCAAATGGGCCTAGCTGGGATTAAAACAGAGATCATTAAATTTGTAACAGGACAAGAAAGTGGAGAATAAAATAATCCCAAACAATGCTGAATTCTTAGAATTTGTAAGCATTATAAATGATATTTGCGGAGTTGATCTTAGTGAAAAAAAGAATTTTTTAGAGCCTAAATTTGATGGCTTTATAAAACAGCTTAACATAAACGATTTTAAAAGCTTTCTTTCAAAGCTTATCATTGATAAAAAAGTTCAGCAAGAAACCCTAAATTTAATCACAGTTAATGAGACCTATTTTTACAGAGAGTTAGCCCAGCTAAAACAAGTAGCCTTTTATCTTAAATCCCTCGATAGACCCTCAAGCATACTAAGCGCACCTTGCGCAAGCGGGGAGGAGGTATATAGCTTTGCCATACTTTTGGCCTTAAATGGGGTTAGCAATGCTAGAATCACAGGCATTGACATAAACGCAAACGCCATAGAAAAGGCAAAATTAGCCAAATACAGCGGCAGAAGCCTAAACAAGCTAGGACAGGCTGAAAAGCTTAGGTATTTTACACATCAAGATGATATTTATGAGGTTAAAAAAAGTGAGCTTTGTAGCATTCGTTTTGAGCTTTGCAATGTCTTTGAGGATAAGTTCTTAAAGCTTGGCAAATTTGATCTTATCTTTTCTAGGAATATGATCATTTATTTTGATTATATGTCAAGGATAGAGCTTTTAGAAAGATTTCACAAGATAGCTAACAAAGACTGCCGCCTTTATATTGGCAACTCAGATATAATTCCAAATGATAACGCACATTTTAGTAAGGTCTTTGGTGCAAACTCGGCTACTTATTATCAAAAAAATGAATTTTAAGCTAGTTTTTTATATACACAGCTTGAATTTAAGAACTTAAAATTTAGCTTTTTGTGTTTGGTTCTTTTTTAAAAAGTATTGATTTGTCATTTTCAACCTATGGGCGAAGAATCTATAAATTCAAGGCATTTTTCCATAAATTCGTGGATTATTCGCACACGCTCACAATGACAAATATGGTATTTATCTAAGATCAATAAGCTTTTTAAAATAAAGCCTTGTGCCTTTTAAACTGCTTTTAAAAGGGTTATTTTTAAAAACTGTTGAAGTTATTTTTGAATTTAAGCAAAGATTTTTTGAATCTTTTGTCATTTTAAACAAATGAGCTTAATGCCACACAAAGCGAGGCATCTTGCAATACTTGACTTGTTTTAAAACTGTTGAATTTAAGCAAGGTTTGTTTTTCATCATTTTAAAGAAGTGCTTAATGAAGATCTCTACCCCTTGCAACTTAGAAGGCATTATTTGGGATAAATTTAAAGTGTTAGAGACAATGCTTTTTTAAAGACAGCTTGAATTTTTTATTAAAACAGTGCTTGAATTTAGGATTTTAATCTAAAATTCTATGAATTTTATTTTAGCACTTAAATGAGGCTAAATTTAAAAGCTACTAAAATTCAAAGGAAGATAAATGCGTGGATATAAGGTTTTTTCAGGATCAGCCAATATAGAACTTGCCAAAAGTATTTCTAAATACCTCTCCTTGCCCCTTTCAAATGCTGGTATAAAAAGATTTAGCGATGGAGAAATTAGCGTTCAAATCGATGAGAGCGTTCGTGGCAAGGATGTTTTTATCATTCAAAGTACCTGTGTGCCTACCAATGATAATCTAATGGAGCTTTTAATACTCACAGACGCACTTCGTAGAAGTAGCGTAAGCTCTATCACAGCTGTAATCCCATACTTTGGCTATGCAAGGCAGGATAGAAAGGCTGTGCCAAGGGTTCCGATTACAGCAAAGCTGGTGGCGAATTTAATGCAAACTGCTGGCATTGACAGAGTGGCTACGATCGATCTTCACGCAGGACAAATTCAAGGCTTTTTTGACATACCTGTGGATAATCTTTATGGTAGCATCATCTTTAATGACTACATACAAAAAAAGCACTTTGAAAACCCCATCATAGCAAGCCCTGACATAGGCGGCATAGTACGTGCTAGAAGCGTTGCTAAGAAGCTAGGACTTGACATAGTCATAGTAGATAAAAGAAGAGAAAAGGCAAATGAAAGCGAGGTTATGAATGTCATAGGCGATGTGAGGGGCAAGGAGGTGATCTTAGTTGATGACATAGTAGATACAGCAGGGACCATAGTAAAGGCTGCTGAGGTATTTAAGGACAAGGGAGCAAAAGCTGTCATAGCTTGTTGTACCCATCCTGTTTTAAGCGGACCTGCCTATGAGAGGGTTGAAAGTGGAGCATTAGACGAGCTTATAGTTACAGATACCATAGCACTCAAAAGAGAAAGCAAATACATAAGGGTTTTAAGCGTTGCACCTATCTTTGCTGAGGTCATTCGCAGGGTTTATCATAATGAAAGCGTGAATTCTTTGTTTATTTAGCGTTTTTGAATTTAGCCTTATTTGAAAAGGCATTTTTTAAAAAGTTTGAATTTAAAATTATTTGAAAAGTTGTATTTTAAAAGTTTGAATTTAGGCTTATTTTAAAAGGCATTTTTTAAAAAGGTGTTAAACTGTATTCATATGAAGCCTTGCGATCCAAAGAGCACAAGGTGTAGCCTAAATAAAATAACTCAAAACAACAAATTTGTATGGAAAATCGACATTGTTTAAAAACTAAGCTTTTAAATTCAACAAAGCTAAATTTAAAATTGGGCTTAAATTTAAAGAATTTATGTTAATTGTGTAATTATAAATGTGTGCTAAGTAACTCATAATAACGCAAAGTTTGTCATACTGAGCCTTTAGGCGAAGTATCTCAAGAAAATCTAGAAATATTTAGGCTTTTTCTTAATCCATAAGATTTGCGAACGAAGTGAAGCAAGCATATGACAATGTGGCTCACAATGACAATATAAAAGAAAATTCACACGACAAGCCCCCCCTTCCCTTGTAGGTGAGGATTTTCTTTCAAAGCCCCCTCCCTTGCGGTTTTGGGGGTGGGTCCCTAGAAAGTGCTAGAAATTCAAAAGGCTACAAAAATTCCTTGAATTTAAGTGAAAATTCAAAAGAAAATTCACAAAAGCCTTTAAATTCTTGTCATACTAAGCGTTGCGAGTATCTCATAATAACGCAAAGTTTGTCATACTGAGCCTTTAGGCGAAGTATCTCAAAACTCTTGTCATTTTTAGCAAAGCGACCCAATGGGCTCGAAGCAAAAATATCTCTAAATCCTTTTAAACATTGATAAGAATCTCGTAATTCAAAAAGAGATCTTTCGGTTTCTACAAAACCTCAATATGACAAAAATTTCAAAAGAGCTTCTTTCTTAGGGTAAGCTAAGAGCAACAAAGGCAAAAAATATCATATAAGCAAACTTCACGCAAAGCAAATTCAAGGGTTAAATTTAAAATAGAGCGATATTAAAACCCCTAAATTAATATGAAGCTAAATCTTTGCAGAACTTAATTTAAAGAGCTTTTAAGATGAGACTGTGAGTGGCAAAATAAGTTTTAAGTGCCATTGAAAATAAGCAAAAAAAAGCTTGCAAGAGTTTATATGAGCATATCTTTGAGTACAAAGTTAATTTTATCTAAGCTCTTAAATAAATGCGTTTTAACCGTGCCTCATACAAATTTATAAACACAGAAATTAAAGCTTGAATTTTTTTAAATTCACAGTTTCTAAATGAGCTTAAAACCTTAAATTTTCAAACTCTCATAGATTTTGTTTTTGATTTAAAAGGCTGTGGCTAAATTATCTAGTGGGGTAAGAATTTACAAAGCCTTAAGCAAGAAAATTTCTTAAATTTCTTTTCATCATATATTTAATGGCTTAATTAAACTTAAAAGAATTTGACTTAAGATACTTTCAAGGAATTTTATCTTATCGATTTTAGTAAATTGTGATTAGAATTTTGTCTTAAAATTTTCGTTTAAATTTTGTTTTTTAAGCAAAGGATAAAATTTTCTTTTGTAGCACCACGAAATTTAATAAAGCAAACTATCAAAGCCTCTTTTGCTACTCAGTTGCAAGAGATGGTTTTTAGACAAATTAAAAAATTCACAAGAAACAAAAAAACACCTCAAAATGCCTTAACTTAGATCGGCGACATTCGCAAACAAGGCTTTGTTTTCTAAGCTTTAATTTAAAAACATTTTGCTTTAATTCTAATTGAGCCTTAATGCTTAAACTTGCCTCTAAGATAGCACCATTAAAATTAATCACGCTAAGCTTTAAATTTGATTTTCTTACAAAATGCCTTTAAAAATTCACAAAGATCCTTAATCTTATCTCTTAAATTAGATCTTTAAAAACTTAATTTAAGTCTTGCAAAAAAGCAGTATAAAAATTCACGTTAAATTCAGCCTAAACTAAGTTTAAATTCAAAAGAGGAAGCGTTAAAATCAAGACACAGTTGAAGATTGCCAATTTAAAATAGTCTAAGCCTTCTTCAAGGCAGCTTTTTTAAGCTTATCATCAAGGATGATCTTCTTGCCATTTTTATCAAGGCTTACAAAGGTAGCCTCTGCACTCACTGCTTTTTGCCTCAAAGAAAAGCCATTCTCATCAAGCCTTTTAAGATCTATATGTAGGCTTAATCCTATGGAGCTTTTGCCAAGCTTTGAGATCTCAGCATAACAAAGCACATAATCACCAACCAAAACAGGCTCTTTAAAGCAAATTTTATCCATGGCTATGGTTACGCTTCTTTGCCCTGTAAGTTCTTTTACAGCAACCCCTGCTGCAAGATCTAGCTGCTTAAACACAAAGCCAGCACTCACCCTACCTTCCTTGTCCAAATCGCTTGGCATAGCGATGGTTTTAATCTTAGCCTCACTCATACTCAAAATCCGTGAAGCTTTTTAAGATCTGTTGTTATGGGCTTTTTTTTGCCATCCTTATCTACGCTGATGAAGGTCAGCAAAGCCGAAGTAACAGGCACACAGTAGGTAAAGCCGTCCTTACTGACCCTTTCTACTATGACCTCAACTTGTACTAGCATAGAGCTATTTCCTACCTTGATAATTTGCGCATAACAGCACATAACATCCCCAACAAGTATGGGCTCTTTGAATACAACCTTATCCATAGCCACAGTTACAACCCTCTCAGGGGCTAACTCCTTTGTGGCTATGGTTCCAGCAAGATCAATTTGAGCCATAATCCATCCCCCAAATATATTACCCGCTGGATTTGTGTCGCTTGGCATCGCTAGGGTTTTAAGCTTTGCCTCTCCCATATCCTGTATGGCTACCTTTAGTGCCTCTATGCTGTCCATTTTTACTCCTTGTTTCTTAAATTAAATTATAATGAAATTTAAAAAATAAAGGAATAAAAATGTCAAATAATTTCAAAGAACTTGCCAAACTTGTTAAAAAACGAAAAGCCAAATTAAATGACTTTTTTGAAGTATGTTTAAAAACACAAAAATTGCAAGATGAGCTTTTAACTGTGTTAAATTTAAGTGGCTTAAAAGAGGATAAAACAAGCATATTGGCTGTTATTTACCGCTTTGCTTATTTAAAAGAAGAAAATTTGATAGAAGAATTTAAAAAGGCTAGCTTTGATCAAGAAAAGATCAAACAGTTAAAAAACGAAATCTATGATGAGCTTAGTAAATTTTATGCAAAAGAGCATACAAATTTGATTAAAGAGATAGAAGAAGCCAAGCTCTTAGATCCCTTTTTTATGGCATTAATTAAAGGGGTTCATAAGATAGGGCTTGTGATGAATGACTTTGCAAAGGCTTGGAGCAAAAAGATCCTTCAAACAAATAACGAGCTTTTGGCTACTGAATTTCAAAGCCTAGAAGATGCTTTAAACTTTTTAAACAAAAACGGTCTTTATCAAAGGGATCAAGAAGGAGCACCTTGTGAAAGATCTTATGGCTGCCTTGTTCGCATAAATGATAAATGGAGTTTTTTACCTTATGCTCTGTGCTTTAAAAAAGAAAGCTCAAGGCTAGAAAAAGCCTTTAATGAGCTAATAACTAAGCTTAAAAGCAAGGCAAAAGAGGAGGAGCATCTTGCATATTTAAGGTATTTTGACAAGCTTAAACTTGCCTTTTGCGAGGAGGATAATGATAAGGTAATTACAAGATGGCAAGAGGCTGAGCTTGCCTGGCTTGATCTACGGTCTCCTTTGCAAGTGGGGCATCCTTTGGAGTATTATGAGGATAAATACACCCACGCTGTTGCCTTGGAGTGGGATCTTCGCTTAAATGATGAAAGCGAATTTAAGGAGGATAAATTCACAAAAGAGATCAAAGAAAGCTTTGAGCTTTTATGCCAAAAGATAGAGCTTAAAGATAAGGCACTTCAAAGTGAGGTGCTACATAATCTAAACAAAACCCAGCTTTATATTTGTATGCCTATGCTTTATTATGGTACAGAGCTTAACGGACTTTTTTCAGCCCAGGTCGTGCCAAATGATGAATTTGTTAGCGCAAGGGGTGGAAAGAAGATCTTTGCCTTTTTGAATTTTGTTTATGAAAATGCCAAAACAAGACCCTTTATGAGACTTGCTAGCGAGGTTTTTGATGAGGAGTTTTTGGATTATGGAAGGGATCTTTTATTTTGCCAGGAAAAAATTTGGAAGAAGGTTTATGAGGTTTCTACCATAGGACACGAATTTGGACATATCTTTTTCATAGCTCAAAACAGCGAAAGGCTTATGAATCAAAGCGGGGTTTTTAAAAATATAGAGGAGTTTAAAGCCACAGCAGGAGGGCTTGTGAATTTTTTCTTGCACGAGGATGAAGGGCTTATCCTTCCTGTTTTTTATGATCTGATTAAAAGGGCTATTTCTTTGATAGCCTGGCAAAGAGTGGAGGAGGTAAAGCCTTATTATACAGAGGGGCTTATACACTTGCATTTGCTTTTTCAAAGCGAGGTGCTTGACTTTGACGGTGAAAACTTGAGTATAGATTTTAGCAAACAAGGCTATGAAAGATGGAAGAAGCTTTTTTTTGAAAGCTATCTTAAACTAGCAAGAATTTATCTTCAAAGAAGAGATGCCAAGGAATTTTTAGAGCTTTTTTGCCTTTTTAAGGATGAGATCTTCTTGCCAAAGGAAGAAAAATGCCTTAGTTTTGTTAAATTTTATTATCAACTTTATGAAAAATTTGGAAATGAGATCGATGAGAGTGGGAAATTTGAATATTATAGAGCTAAATTTTGCTAAGAATTAGCTAAATTTAGAAAAAATTTACATTTTCTTAGCAATAATTATTAAAAATCCTTGACTTAGTGTAAAAAATTATGTTAAAATCAAGCCGTTTTAATTCAAGCAAAAGGAGTCGTTATGACTAAGGCAGATTTTATCTCAAAAGTTGCCCAACAATCAGGGCTTACAAAAAAGGATGCTACACTAGCCACCGATGCTTTCGTATCCACTGTCATCGAGCTTTTAACAAAGGGCGATAGCATTTCTTTCATAGGCTTTGGCACCTTCTCAACTGCCAAAAGAGCAGCCAGAACAGCAAGGGTTCCAAGCACAGGCAAGACCATTCAAGTTCCTGCTACTAAGGTCGCTAAATTTAAGGTAGGTAAAAACCTTAAAGAAGCAGTAGCCTCAGGCAAACTTGCTAAGAAGAAAAAATAATTTTAAAGACGGCACTAGGCCGTCTTAACAACTCTTCCCCCCCCACTTTTTTATACCTCACTTTCAAACTAATTTAAGGTATTTTTCTTTTATCATTTTCAATAAAGCTCGATTTAAATTTAAGTTAAATTTCTATTTTATTTACTTTAAATTTAAACTTATTTTATCAAAGGTGGTGATTGATAGTTTCTAATTAAGAAGTTTAAATTTCAAGTCCTTCAAACTTCCTTAAATGCAAGCCTCAACCCAAAACTTCAAGCCCAAGCAAAGAATTTAAGGCTAATTTAAATTTAAACTTTGAAAAGAAGTAGATAAATTAAGCTTAAATCAAGCTTGAAATTAAGCCTTTAACTTCAAGTTTAAGTTTTTAAGCTCTTTAAATTCAAATTCACACTTCCAAATCCTTTAAATTTAAGCTTAAGTCTTAAGCTTCTTTAAACTTTCAAATTCAAAGCCCCTTTTACGCCTTTCAAGCCCAAGCTATTTAAGTTCAACTTTGAATTAGCCTTTAAATTTAATTTAAATTTATAAGTTCTTTAGTTTCAAATTCAAACTGTCAAATTCCTTAACTTTAAATTCACACTTTAAATTAAAGCCTTCAAGTCCTTTAATTTCAAGTTTAAGCTCTAACTTCAAAGCCTAATTAAAAGCTAAGTTAAAAGCTAAATTCACAGCCTAAAGCCTATTAAATTCTAGCTAAATTCCAGCTACTTGCTCATCTTTAATGCTTCTTGTCAATGCCTTTATCAGCTTTTAGCCTAAGTTAGGCTGTCTTTAAGATAGACAAAAGATAGGCAAAAACAAGACAAGGAGTTTAAAAATTTATGAATTTAGGGTATAATTTAGGATTTTTAAAGGGTTTTTAAAAGGGCTTTAAGTATTTTTAAAAGGCTTTTAAATGTTTTTAAACAAGATAAATTCAAAACAAACAAGCAAAAGAAATCGAGTAAAACAAGATAAATTCAAGGTAAGCAAGATAAATTCAGTAAAATTAAGCAAAGCAAAAATAAAGTAAGTATTTTAAACAAATTCAAAGCAAACAAGTAAGACAAATAAATTCAAGCAAATTTAAAAAAAGTATTTAAAGCAAGTATTTTAAACAAAAGCAAAACAAAATTCAAACAGCACAAAGCTAAAAGGATAAAAATGAAAGCAGCTCACTCATCCCTAATCACCTCAAAACACTCCTTTATCATCACAAAAGCCTACATAAAAGAGGGGCTAGAAGAGCTTCTTGTATG
>NZ_QHLI01000038.1 GCF_006864425.1 Campylobacter troglodytis
TCGTAACACCTTTGGTTGCTTGATTATAGCCAAGGATAGAATAAGGGATAAAAATAATCCAAGGCTTTTTGCCGATAATATCTTAAAAGCAGATTCTAGTAGGAAAGATGAGCTTGCAAAGGCTTTAAGTGTAAATGGAGCTATAAATTCATATCTAGCAAAGGCGCAAAATAAAAATGCACTAAGCATAAACGAAGTAATAAATAATATTGAAGTTAGGATTATAAATAATTTCAAGTCCTTAAATTCAAAGAATTCACAAGCTACAAGCTTTCTTGTAAAAGAAAAAGAGCCTAAATTCAAAAAGCAACTTGAGCTGCCTTCAAATCTCATAAGAATTGAAACAGAGGATAGCAGCGAGGAGTTTATAGAGCTAGAGTTTGTGAAAGAAAATGCAGAAAAAAACTGGATAGATCTAAGCTTAAAAACCCTAGATATTGCTGGAAATACTCCATTACCACATACAAAAATACTAAAAATACCTAAGCTAGTGAAAGCTGGATATAATGGAATAAAAAAAGTAGTGCAATTTGGTAGTAGGAGTTTAACAAGGCAAGAGATTTTAGAAATATTAAGTGGCATGCCAAAGGGATTAAAGCTAAATGGTAAGCCAAGAAGTAGAATATACACAGTTAAAAATACACAAGAGCTTATGAAACTATGGGAGATCCTAACTAGGAATTTTAAAAAAGAACATATTCAATCAAGCAAGAAAGGAACAAGAATTACTAGAGTTTTAGACGATGACATAGAAATATCTTTAAGAAATTATTCAAGCAAACAAAGTGCTAATACCCCCACAATAGACATAAAGATGGGTAACAAAGATTATAAAATCCATATTAAAGAAGATTGATGATGCGGCTTGAAGTTATAGAAGGCGTAGGAGATGGTATATTTACACAGTGGGATCTTATGCTTGATTTATATATAAAATCATATATTGATGTTTTTGCAACAATTCCGCTTGGTATTGAAAATAGCGATATAGTAGAAATTATTGAGTATCATATTTTACAAGAATTAGATTCTTTTGATGCATGCTGTGAAATTGATAGAATGTTCACATTATATAGCGACAAAAAATACGAGGACAAACATATTATAGTGCTTGGAGAATTATTTTTAAGCGATATGATAGATTTTTATCTTGTAGATCTTGACAACCAGCCTACTTTATCGCAATACAAAGATGATAAATATCAAGCTTGGATTTATTTTAGAGATAATTTTATTTACAAACGATGTTTTAATGCATATGATTTTTGTGACACTTCTTGGGATACTCCACACAATTGGAGTCGCTATAATATAAATGCTACAATAACCCCCAAAGGCACAAAATACTTCAAAGAAGTGTTAGCACCTAAATTTTACAACAAATACAAGGACTTAGAAGTTGAAGTAGATGATGAAGGAAAGGTTATCAGGTGGATAGGGAGTATTAATAGATAAATGCAATGTTTAGAAGTGGCAAAAGAATTTAATTGTAGTTTGAAAGCAGATTCTGGTAAGAAAAACAAGCTTGCAAGAATGCTAAATCCAAACGGAGCGATAAATTCATATCTAGCAAAGGCGCAAAATAAAAATGCACTAAGCATAAACGAAGTAATAAATAATATTGAAGTTCGGATTATAAATAATTTCAAGTCCTTGAATTCAAAGAATTCACAAGCTACTAGCTTTCTTGCAAAAGAAAAAGAGCCTAAATTCAAAAAGCAACTTGAGCTGCCTTCAAATCTTATAAGGATTGAGACAGAGGATAGCAGCGAGGAGTTTATAGAGCTAGAGTTTGTGAGAACTCATTTAGGACAAGAAGCTAGTGGAGAGATAATCCCCTTGCTTTCTCCCTTTGAGCTTTTTTCTTTTAAAAGAGCTTTTGGTAGGGGATTTGGGGGGAAAAATGCAATAAAGGCTTTTAAAAAAGAGGATATGGAAGAATATCTAATCACACAATATAAGTTAAAAACTCACATAGAATTAAAAAATACAAGCTACAATAAACAAAGCAAAAATATCTTGTGGGCTAAAGATAAAGAGCATATACAAGAAATAGCAAATGATTTATTAAAAAATTCCAAATATCTAGGCAAAAAAGAAAAAGAGATAAGGCTACAAGATAACAATTTAAATAATTTTAGCGAAGAAATAAAAATTGATGTATATCTTTTAGAAGATGAGATAACGAAGGTAAATTTAAGAGACAATTCTAAAAGTGGTGGTGCTACAATCGACATTATGTATTAAAATATAACAAAAACAAAAATTCATAATCTTAAAGATAGAAGATGAAATACAAGATCTTAAAAGACATAAATTTCAATGGCTTGTTTGTTGATATACCATTAAAGTTGGCAAAAAAATTAGATAGATATTATGAACTAAAATTATTTTTAACTGTGCCAAATTTAAATAAGGTCGATGTCTTAGAGCTTTTTGAGTGTGAGATCTTGCATGGAAGTGGCTTTAATGGAGAAATAGATGAGACGGTTTTCTCTGATTATTTGCTTAATTTTTATGAAAAGCAAAGCCTTATGGCAAGTTATGTAGATGATTACATAGCCTTAATAGGACAATTATTTTTGGCCGGATATATTGGTTTTTATAGATCACTTTATGAAAAAAATGAAGCACAAACAGAACAAATTTCTTTTTTATCAGAATATAAAAAAGAAAAAATTTATGAGGTTTGTAGGTATTTTAGAGATAATTATTTTGGCTCAATTAAACTTAATAGGATTTTCTCTTATCAATTTTAGCAAATTTTGATAAAGATTTTATCCTAAATTTTTCGTCTTAATTCTGTTTCTTTTAAGTGAAGGACAAAATTTTCTTTCTTTATGCCACGAAATTTAGCAAGTGTCAACTTCGCAAAGCCCCAGAAATTATCTATGCCGTTTATGTGATTTCGTCCATTTGCAAACTCATTTTTGCTATGTTTTACTCGGTAATGAGCCTTTGCTCCTTCTGCTTACAGTTGCAAGACGAAACGAAGCAAAAAATCCACCAAGGCACCGTAGGCTTTGAAACTTTCCTGTAAATTTCACACTCGTTAAGCTCTTCAAAGTCCCTTATGATAGGCAATAGCTCTTTGGCAGAGCAAGTGTTTGAGCGTATACACTCGTGCGATTGCATTTTAGCATCCCTTCTCGCAGAGGGACGAGTGCGTAGCACAAAGTAAAAACACAGACGTTTTCTTGCCAACTCCACGCCCCCTTTTGCCACGCACTCTTTTTGCACCGAAATAACTCTCATCAACTTCGATTTCACCGCTCGTTTTGCTAATTTTTTCACACTCTTTTGCAATTAAAATGCGAATTTCTTTGAAAATTTTGCACAAACTTTGTTGTGAAATTTTATAAATTTCAGCGATTTTTTTCGCCTCTAAATCAATTCTTGCAAAGGGACGAGCCACAAGGCGAAGTAAAAAATAACGCAAAATTTCTCTAAATTTCTTTTGAGACAATTCGGGAACGGACTTTTGTTTTTCATAGGCGTTAACTTAAAAACCTTTCAATTTGGTTTAAGTTTAATTGAGCCAAAATCTAAAATGCCTTGTGAATTTATAGAAAGCCTAAAAATTTATTTAAAAATTAGTGCTTTTGTGAATTTTTTATCTAAGATAGCATTAAAGGCATTATAAAATTAAACAAGATTAAAGCTGCACCTCGCTTAAAAGCACCCCAAAGATCATCATCAAGGCAACAAGGACTATGAGAAGGGCTGAGAGTTTTTGTATTAAAACCGCTCTTTTTGCTAAGAATTTGCGAAGCATTAGCCCTCCAAACATATAAAGGCACATATCTGTAAATTCTATCAAGGCTATTAAAGAAAGTATAAGCACAAAGTTAAGATCAAGGGGATCAGAGCGGTTTAAAAAGGGAGGTAGCAAGGCAACAAAGGCGGCCCAGGCCTTGGCATTACTAATACAACTCATAAAGCCATAAATGAAAAGCTTACTGGTTCTTGCTTTGGTATCTTGCGCGTTAAATTCAAAATTTTTGGCATTTTTGTATATATTAAAGGCTAGAAAGATTAAATAACAAGCACAAGCACACATAAAAACAGTAAAAACAAGCTCATTTGCACTAAAAATAACCCCCACTCCAAGCCCACAAACAAAGCCCACCAAAACAAGCCCCAAAACAGCTCCAAAAATCAAAGGCATGGTCTTCTTCCAACCAGCACTCATAGCAAAGCTCATAGCAAGAAGCATATTAGGACCTGGAGTTATACTAAGGGTAAAAAACAAAAGGGCAAAAAAAGCCAAGCTCATAGCTGCTCCTTAGGTGCTTTTATTAAATAATTTCTTGCTAGTTTTTAAAAAAATTTAAAGTTGAAAGCTTTAAATTTGGCATTATAACACAGTTAAGGCTAAATTTTAATAACTGTTGTTTAGCTGTGTAAGCTTACACTTTCTTTTAAGGATAAGATTTTTAAATTTATTACTGTGCTTGCAAGTATGTTAAGAGCTATTTTAAAAAATGTTAAATTTAGCAATCAAACTAGGCTTTAATAAAAATATCACTTAATAAAATTCACAGCTTGAATTCTCTTTAAAGGTTAAAAAGTTTAAACACAGTTAAATCAAGCTAAAATTTTTAAGGCAATTGATACTTTTAGTTGATATAATTACAGCCCAAAGCTTGGTAAAATAGATCTTAGCATATATTTTTCCCTACATTTAAAAGCGAAAATTTAATCAATTTTAGAGTGCTTTTGTGCTGATATTTGCGTAAGCAAAATCGCTGTTTTATGTAAGGTTGCTCGCCCTTGTGTTAATAGAATAGTGCAACAAGCTTTTGATAGCAAAAGAATGTGAGAAACTTTCTAAAATGAGCGGTGGGATTGAATAGAATAAAAGTTACTTCGGCGGTGTGTGTGACAAATGTGGGCGTGAGGCTGGTCGTAAAAGTTTTTACTTCGTGCTACGCACTCGTCCCTCTGCGAGAAGGAATGCTAAAACGCAATCGCACGAGTTTATACGCTCAAACATCGCTCTGCCAAAGAGCTACTGCCGATTATAAAGGATTTTTCGGAGCTTGAAGAAAGTGAAATTTACAGCGATAAGCTTAAAGCCTACGGTGCCTTGGTGGATTTTTTGCTTCGTTTCGTCTTGCAACTGCGTAGTAGAAGGAGCAAAGGCTCATTACAGGGTAAAACACAGCAAAAATGAGTTTGCAAATGGACGAAGCCACATTAACGGCATAGAGAATTTCTGGGGACCTTGCGAAGGCTAGATTAAGTCAGTTTCACGGGATTAAAAGGGAATTTTTCACGCATTTGAAAGAAATTGAATTTAGACACAATGTCAAGGTTAAAAACGAAAATTTGTATAAAATTGTGTTAAAATGGCTTAGGAAAAATCCTAGGTCATTTAAGCTAAAAGTATTAATCGCCATTTTTAAGGGACTTTTTCAAAAAAGTATTGATTTATAGGCGAAAAACGCTTTTGTCAAATTTCAGAGCAAAATTTATGCAAAATTTTCAAAGATCCTCGAATTTTAATAGCCAAAGAGTGCTAGAAGGTTTCTAAAATGAGCGGTGGGATTGAAGTTGATGAGAGTTATTTTTTGCTTCGTTAAACTCGCAACTGTAAGCAGAAGTGGCAAAAAAGGGGGCGTGAGGCTGGTCGTAAAAGTTTTTACTTCGTGCTACACACTCGTCCCTTTGCAAGAAAGAGAAGCGACGCAAGATTTTATAAAACAGCCTAAAAACAAATTTATAAACAAACAAAGCCGTATCAACTAAATTGCGAACTTTTTTGATTGGTGTTCTTGCAAGTGCGCAACAAAAGGGCTTTTGCGAAATTTAAATCTGACAAATTTCGTGCAATTAAAACAAGAAATTTATCCTTCACTTAAAAGAAACTCCATTAAGACGAAAAATTTAGGACAAAATTTTCATCAAATTAAAATTGCTAAGCCAAAATCCTCCTAGGTTTAATTGAGCCAAATCTTATTAAAAATGATAAGACATCGACAGCTTAAGTTTAATTAAGCCTTTTATTATAGTTTAAACTATATCAAACTTTTTGCTATGTCCTAGTCTTGCCATCTTTTGCTGATAGCTTAAAATTACAAACTCAGATCCTTGCCATCAAAGCTCTTTGTTGATGGCTTAAAATTATAAGCTTAGATCCTTTGCAACAAAGCTTTGTTATAAGTGCGCCTTGTAAGGCATTTTTTGACAATTTTTTTGACAAAGAGATATTTTAACAAGCCTATGCAAAAAACTCCTTATATCAAAGGGCTTAATATGCTTGACTTTTAAGGCATTTTTTAGTAAGATCCTATTTTTCATTTGCGGGAATAGCTCAGGGGTAGAGCACAACCTTGCCAAGGTTGGGGTCGCGAGTTCGAATCTCGTTTCCCGCTCCACTACACCCTTAAATCCAGTATTTTAATCCCCTCTTTTTTTATCTGTCTAAAAAGATCCTCTTTTAGAGATTCTCTTAGTTTTTCCAGCTCCTTAGCTTGCAAATTTTTTGCCTCACCTAAGGCCTCATTTTTAGCTTCTAAATTCAAGGTGCCTAGATCTTGAGTCTTTAAATTCAAGCCTTGCAAATTCTCATTTTGAGCTTGTAAGCTTTCAGTGCTTCTTTGTGTAGTGTTAGCATTTGCCAAATTTTCTTTTTGGCTGTCTAAATTCAAAGAGCTTGTGTTAATTTTTTGAGTGTTTGAATTTAAATCTTGCAAGGCTTTGTTTTCACTGTTTAAATTTAAAATCTTTGTGCCATCTTGCTTACTATTTAAATTCAAGTCTTGCAAATTCTCGTTTCGTGTCTTTAAATTCAAGCCTTGCACATTTTCGTTTTGAGCTTGCATAGCCTCAAAGCCTTCATTTGAAAGGCTTGAATTTCTTGTTTCTTTAAGCCTATCTTCTTTTGTTAATCTTTCAAACTCCACTGGCTTTTGGCTTTTAAACTGCTCTAACTCAATACTATTTAAGGCTGCAAGTCCTTGTTCTAAGATCTTTTTTTCTATATTGCCATCTAGCTTTTCTTTCATTTCTTTTACAAGCTCTTCAAGCATCCTTTTAAGCTTTTCTAAGAGCAGCTTTAAAAGCTGAGAACCCTTACTGCTTTCTCCTACCCCATTTTCTATTACAGCAGCCTCAGTTAGGGCTATAAGGGCATCTTTGTCTCTAAATTCCTCAGTAAAGCTGATTTTATTATCTCCGTTTAAATCTCTAAGCATGATCTGATTTAAGGCTAGTTCCATATTAGCATAATCATACAAAAATTTATTAGAACTATCTGTGAATTTAAGCCTTTCTCCACCTTGAAGTCTTAGCTCGGTAACGCTTGAGGGGCTTCTTGAATTGGTAGCAAGATAAGGGGCATTATACAAAAAGGTATCAAAAAGCTCCTCTTTTTCAAGGGCTGCACTTTTGTCCTTATCAGCTGCTAAAAAATTTAGATCATAAGCCACATTAGCAAACCAGCCCGAAACAAAACGTTCAGCATCCCCATTAAGCCTTATGATTCCATCATCTCTAAGAAAATAATTATCCTTGCTTGTGAAATTTTTAAGTATATTAAACATATTGGCTAGGTTTAAATTCACAGTTACTATCCTACCGCTTTTTTCATCCTCAAAGGCTACCTTAAAAAGCTCACCACTTAGATATGCACCAGGACTGTCGCTTGTTTTTATCACATTTTGTAGGGGGGATTTATTTTCTTCGATCAAAGTAGCCTGATCCTTAAAGGCTAAATTTGCCTTTCTTGAATGTATCAAGGTATCATAAAGCCCTCTTAGTCCAATTCCCGATGAAAGAGTGATGGAAGTATTCATTTTATCCTCATACCCTCTCTTAGATTACACAAGGCAGTATCTAATGCATTAGAACATTCACATTTACGCATATAGCAAGGCTTATAAGCACCTACATAAATACAACTTTTTTGTGTAAGACAAGCTGCTCTATCCTCTACATTTTCAGCCATTGAGAATGAAAAAAATGCAAACTTTTTCATAAGAACTCCTTGTGAATTCAAACTTAGGAATTTAGGCATTGCGAATTTAGATCTTGCAAATTTTAGATACTTTTAAAATAATCGACACTTTTTTATATTTGTTTAGATCTTTTTTGTAAAAATTCAAGCTCATAAGAATTTTTTGATGCAAACACTATGTGTAAAAATATTTCACAAAGCCTTCACATAGCCTTCACTCTTGCTTCACAAAAGCTTGATAAGATTTTCACACAATTTCAAATGAAGGAGGGTTCAATGAAACTCAAAGGATCTTTGCTAGCCTTGCTAGTTGGTGCTAATTTAGCCTTAGCAGATATGGTTGTACCTGCCAGTCAGCTACCCACAGCTGCTCAAAACTTCATCAACACTCATTTTAAGGGTGTGGGGATAGGGCTTGTCGAAAGGGATATGAACTCTTTTGATGTGATGCTTACAGATGGAACCAAGATCGATTTTAACATAAACGGAGAATGGACCGAGGTAGATGGCAAGTATAAGCCCATACCAACAGCCTTTGTGCCTGCTAATGTGCTTTCAAGAGTTGCAGCTACTCAACAAGGTGCTTCCATCATAGAGGTAAAACGTGAATTTGGTAGCTATAAATTTAAATTCAACAACAGAATGAAGGTTTATACAGACGCAAATGGCAATGTCTTGGGGCAAAAATTTGACGATTAAACCTCACATTTAGATCCTACTTAGGATCTAAATGTAGCTTATAATGCTTTTTGACATTAAACTTTATCCTTTTGACCTTACTTGGCATTTTAAGCCTAGCTTTTTTATAAAATTAGACTAAATTAAGCTTAAAGCAAAGGGTTTTTAAGCTAAATCCTCTTAAAAACAAAAATTCGTTTTCAAATTTCGCCAAATGTAAGGGAAATTTTGAAGTATATTTTTACTTCGCCTTGTGGCTTACAACCTTGCAAGAAACTACTAATTTATAGGCCAAAAATGCTCAAATTTGTAAGCTTTCTTGCTCTTGTATTAATGCAACTGTGTAGCAAAGCTTCAACAATAAAACAGTATGAAAAATCAACAAAATGAGCGTTGAGTTTGAAGTTAATGAGAGTTATTTTTTGCTTCACTAGCAACTGCAAGTACAAGGCAAAGAGTGGTGTGAGGTAAGCGTGGACATGGAACTAATCGCAAAAGTTTTTACTTTACTACACACTCGCAACTGTATATTAGAAGTGGCTTTGCGACATTTGCTTTGCTAACTTTAATGGCTAAAAGAGAAAATTCTGTCCATCACTTGAAGGAAATAGAATTTATCTATAGGCTCAATTAAACTTAACAGAATTTTCTCTTATCAACTTTAATAAAATTTGATAAAAATTTTGTCCCAAATTTTTTGTATTATATCTAAATTCTGTTTCCTTTAAGTGAAGGATAAAATTTTCTTTTTTTATCCCACGAAATTTGGCAAGTGTCAACTTAGCAAAGCCCCAGAAATTCACAATTTTGTTTATGTGGTTGTGTCCCTTTGCAAACTCGTTTTTAGAGTGTTTTACTCGGTAATGAGCTTTTACTCCTTCTGCTTGCAGTTGCGAGTGGAACGAAGCAAAAAATCAACCAAGCCATCATAAGCCTTCCAGCTGTCGCTGTAAATCTCGCACTCGTTAAGCTCCGCAAAGTCCTTTATTATAGGCAGCAACTCTTTGGCAGAGCAAGTGTTTGAGTGTATAAACGCAGCCGTTTCGCTTTAGCATTCCAAACATAGGCGTTTTCTTGCCAGCCCCACGCCCACGCTTACCGCGTACCCTTTTTGCTCCGAAATAACTCTCACTCTCTTCAATCTCACCGCTCATTTTAGATATTTTTTTACATTCTTCGGCTATCAAAATGCGAATTTCTTTGAAAATTTTGCACAAACTTTGCTCGGAAATTTGATAGAGTAGAGCGTTTTTTCGCCTTTAAATCAAGGCAGAAATATCTCAAAATTTCCCTAAATTATATCTGCGAAATTCGGAAACGGACTTTGTTTTTCATAGGCGTTAACTTAAAAACCTTTCGATTTAGTTTAAGTTTAATTGAGTCTTATCTATAATACGAAAATTCAAGGTCAAGATTTGTATAAAATCTTGCTAAAAATGATGAGAAATCAAGCGATTAAGTCAAATTGAGCCACTCGTTTTTATTGTGTTTTACTCTATAATGCACCCTTGCTATTTCTTTCAAAGTTGCGAGTATAAAGAAGCAAAAAATACAAATTTCCCTTTGGCAAAATTCACAAACGAAGCTTTGTTTTTTACAGTAATTAACTGAAAAGCTTTTAAATTTGCTTGAAGTTTAATAAAGCTATTTTTAAATTTGATTTAAGTTCAATGAAACATTGAGGATTTAGTTTAAAGGGGCGAGTGCTTTAACTGTGTAAATTTTACACAGTTAAAACAGTTTTCAAAAGCTAGATTTAATATTTTTTAACAAAATTAGCCAGACGCTCTAAGCCTTGAATGATATTTTCCATACTTGTAGCATAAGAAAGCCTACAATATCCATCCATCCCAAAGCCAATTCCAGGCACAAAGGCCACCTTTTCTTGCTCCAAAAGCCTTTGACAAAACTTCATTGAGTCCTTTTCTATTGCCTTGATATTGACAAAAAGATAAAAGGCACCCTGAGGCTTATAAACGGTTAAGCCTTGAATTTGCCCTATAAGCTCACAAGCCTTGTTTCTTCTTTTTTCAAATTCTTGTCTCATAAAATTTAGATCCTCATCAGCCTTGCCAAGTAAAGCAGGAATGGCTGCGTGTTGAGTGATGGAGCAGATATTTGAGACGCTTTGTCCTTGAAGTTTTTTTACAGCACTGTTAAGCTCAGAGTTTTTACTTGCCATATAGCCAAAACGCCAACCCGGCATAGCCCCACACTTACTTAGCCCATTTATGGTAACTGTTCTTTTAAGTGTGTCCTCATTTAAGGAGGCAAAGGCTGTGAATTCAACCCCATCAAAACGCAATTTCTCATACATCTCATCGCTTAAAACCATGATCTTTGTGCCTTCTAAGACCTTTGCAAGCTCTATTAACTCAGCCTTTGAGTATATGCAGCCTATTGGATTGCTTGGGGAGTTTAGCATTAAGAGCTTTGTTTTAGGAGTGATCGCCTTTTTGAGTTGATCGGCTGTAATTTTAAAGCCATTTTCCTCAGCCCCTTCTATGAAAACAGGAACCCCACCTGCGTATTTTACCATTTCAGGATAGCTAACCCAATAAGGACTAGGGATCAAAACCTCATCTCCTTCTTCTACAAGGCTTTCAACGCATTGAAAAAGTGAGTGTTTGGCACCTACATTTGTGATAATCTCCTTTGTTTCATAATCTAAGCCGTTGTCGTTTTTTAGTTTAAAACGAACTGCTTCTAGGACCTCAGGGATGCCAGCTACATTGGTGTATTTTCCACAACCTCTCTTTATGGCTTCAAGGGCAGCATCTTTTATGATCTGTGGGGTGTCAAAATCAGGCTCACCAGCAGAAAAGCTTAACACATTTTCTCCCTTTGCCTTTAAATCATTGGCAAGGGCTGTGATTGCTAGGGTAATGGACTCTGAAAGAACCTGAACTCTCTTGCTTAACATAATTTGTCTCCTTTTTGTTGTATTTTTATTTTATATTTATACAAAAAAAGCTTGAATTTGTCAATAAATTTTTAATAGTTTTAGCTCAGGTAAAATTAAATTAAACTTAAATATTTTAAGCTTTTTCAAGCTTTTTAAAAATCTTGATTTTTTAAGTTTGTCGTTTTAATTTGTGCAAGAAAGAGGCTTGATGAGTGGCTAGTTCCTACAAAAAGATCTTTTTTGGAAGGCTTATTTATATCTTTATTTCTTAAAAGACAGCATTTTATGAGCTATGAGGTGATAAGGCTTGTTGGAAAAAACTTAACATATTAGCTTAAATTGAGTATTCTCATTTTTCAAAACATTATTAATCTTAGACAAGGCATTTGTCATCTTAGAAGAAGCGATAAATTTAGACACTGCCACAAAAAATTTCAGCCCACAAGCAAATTATAAAAATTCACGCAAAGATGTGAATTTTTGAGCCTCTTCGTTACAAGAGTCTAAGAATGACAAAGAAATATTTTTGAAAAAAATCCTTCTTGTATAAAAGCTATGCTAAATTAAACTCAATAGGATTTTCTCTTATCAGTTTAAGCAAATTTTGATGAGAATATTGCCTTAAATTTTTTCTCTTAATTTCTTTTAAATGAAGCATAAAATTTTCTTTTTTAATTCCACGAAATTGAGTAAGCCTAAACTTTGCAAAGCCCCTTCTGCTTGCAGTTACAAGACGAGTAACACGAAGCAAAAAAATTCACAATCGCATTGATGTGGTTTTGTCCCTTTGCAAACTCTCTTTTGGAGTGTTTTACCCTATAATGTGCCTTTGCACCTTCTCGCAAAGGGACGAGTGCATAGCACGAAGTAAAAAATTCACCAAGCCATCATGGGCTTTGAGGCTATCACCATAAATTTCACATTCGTTAAGCTCAGTAAAATCCCTTATGATAGGCAACAGCTCTTTTGCATAGCAGTGTTTAACGATCTGTGTATAGACACAGCCGTTGCGTTTTAGCATACCTTCTCGCAAAGGGACGAGTGTGTAACACGAAGTAAAAACACAGGTGTTTTCAGCCCCACACCCACGCTTACCACGCACTCTGCAAACCCCTTCTACTACGCAGTTACAAGCCACAAGGCAAAGTAAAAAATAACTCTCATCAACTTCAACCGCTCATTTTAGAAAGCTTCTCGCATTCTTTGGCTATCAAAATGCGAATTTCTTTGAAAATTTTGCACAAACTTTGTTGTGAAATTTGACAAAGCCCAGCTATTTTTTACCTCTAAATCAATTCTTGCAAAGTGAGGGAACTGCAAGGCAAAGTAAAAAATACTTTAAAATTCCTTAAATTATATCTGCGAAATTTCGTGAACAGATTTTTGTTTTTCATAGGACTTAGCTTAAAAACATTTTGATTTAAGTTTAACTGAGCCATTTTTTAAAAAAATCAATTGTTCTATAAAAAGCTATCTTTGTTTAAGCGCTTTAAGCTCCTCTTCAAGCTCTTTGATCCTCTTTTCAAGCTTTTCAAGCTTATCCTCACTGAATTTATCAATGGCCCTTGAGTTTTTTTCTGCCTTGTTTTGCACTATGTGGGCTGGAATGCCAACCACAGTAGCATTTGCTGGTACGTCTTTGACGACAACGGCATTTGATCCTATCTTGGAATTTTCTCCCATTGTGATGTCGCCTAGAATTTTAGCCCCAGAGCCTATGACAACCCCACTTTTGATGGTAGGATGCCTTTTTATATTTCTATCAAGGCTAGTGCCACCTAAGGTAACACCTTGATATATCAAAACATCATCTTCTATGATGGTGGTTTGCCCGATCACAACCCCATTTGCATGATCTATAAAAATTCTCCTTCCTAGCTTTGCACCAGGGTGAAGATCAACTCCTGTAACAAACTGTGAAAACCCACTGATAATGCGAGCAAGCCTTTTGCACCTTCTTACATACAAAAAATGTGCAAAGCGGTAATTTACCACAGCCCAAACACCAGGATAATTAAAAAACAACTCCCACACCGAATGATACGCAGGATCTTGTAATCTTGGCTGCGTAAAATCCTCCTTAATAATACTCCAAAAATTCATATCACACATCCACTGTTTTAAGATAGCCATTATCGTTTAAAAATAGATAAAGCTCTCCTAGAATTTGTTTTTTTTGCTTTTCGTTTATTAGATTTGAATTTGCAATCTTTTCGTTTAAGATGTCCATAATCAAATGCACATCATAGTCTAGATCATCTAAGATGTCTAAAATGCTTTGTGATTCTATTATGTCTTTTATTTCATAGTCCTTATCATCTATATGAATTGTTGCTTCGGTTGGATGGACAAATAAATTATGCTTCATTCCCAAAACTTCCTGATAAGCACCTATTAAGAAAAAGCCTAGAAAATAATTTTCCTCTTCTAAATTTATATCGTGTAAGATTAAAGGATTATCCTTTGAATAGCTTATTTCCCCATCTGAATCACAAGTAATGTCCCAAATATTAGCACTCAGCGTTGGCTTTTTGTCTAAATGAGTTAGAGGCATTATGGGAAAGCCTTGTTCTAAGCCCCAAAAATCAGGCATTGATTGAAACAAGGAAAAATTTATTAAGTATCTTTCTTGCACCTCATCTTGCAAGGCTAGAAGATCAGGAGAATGAGGAGCTTCTCCAAGTAATTTTGTAGCCTTTTTTATGATTAAATGAACTAGAATTTCACAGTTTGATCTATCTTGCAAATCCACATAGCCAAGATCAAATAAAGTCAAAATGCTTTGTAAATGATCCGTGCTATCGTGCATATATTCAAGGGCATTTTCGCTATTTATACTCTTATATAGATCATAAAGCTCATCTATAAGCTTTGGATTTTTTTCCTTTAAATTCAGCTTGTTTTCTGTGTATTCGTGAGAAAAAAGCTCCAAAACAGGAGCGATTAAAACTGCGTGATGAGCGGCTACAAAGCGGCCACTTTCTATGAAGATATCAGGTTCAAGATCCTTTTTTTGCTCTGCTATGCTTTTTAACAAAAAGACCATATCGTTTGCATATTCGCTTAAAGTGTAGTGTCTGCTTTTTTCATCCTTTGACTGCGAGTACTCAACTGCTAACCCTCCTCCTAAATTTATGGCTTTAAGATTTTTTGCACCCATCTTGCGAAGCTCTGTGTAGATATTACCCACCTCAATCAAAGCCTTTTTAAGAGGGTGAATTTCTGTAATTTGCGAGCCAAGATGAAAATGTATCATAGTGAAAAAATCAAGCAAATCATTTTTTTTCAGCAAATTCACAGCCTCGATTAGTTCAGTTGAAGTAAGCCCAAACTTTGAATTTATGCCCCCACTTTTTGCCCAAATGCCTACTCCTGCCGAGTGCAGCCGCACACGTAAACCTATGTTTGGCTTTGGCTTGAACCGCTGCTTTGCAATGTCAATGATACTTTCAAGCTCGTTTAGCCCCTCGATGGTAAGAGTGATATTATGCCCCATTTCCTTGGCGATAAAGCCCATATTTATAAGCTCTCTATCCTTAAAGCCATTTACGGTGATGGGTGCTTTTTCGTTATTATAAGCCATAGCGAGTAGTAATTCTGCCTTTGATCCTGCTTCAAGTCCGTAATTATAGTCCTTGCCAAACTGAACCAAATGTTTCACAAAGCCGGGGTATTGATTGACTTTGAGCGGATAGACGGCGTTGAAACTACCCTTGTAGTCAAATTCCTTTTTAGCCCTTTCAAATTTGGTATAAATTCTTTGAATTTGCTTTTGTATGAGATGAGGAAAACGAAGCAATAAGGGACCCTTGTAGCCATCATCTCGCAAGGCTTTTACTATGTCGATGAGGGCTGGCTTTTTGCCGTAATTTACACAAACCTTGCCGTTTTTAATTATAAAATTATCAGCACTCCAAATATCTATGCCATAATCTTTCACGCATTTTCCTTTGAAAAATATGAAATGAAAGCCTAATTTTAGCAAAACTTTGGCTAAATTTGGCTTACAGTGCGTTAAATTTTTGTGTGATTGATACTTTTATGCTCTTAATTTAAGCAAAATTAGCTTGTTACCGTCAATTAAATTTTGCAAGTTGTGAATTTTAGATAAAGATGCCTTGAAGCTGTGAGCTTTTTGCTTGTAGAAGTTTAAAATGAGAGCTTGAATTTTTGTCGGACAAAGCATTGCGAGTTATCTCAAAATGCCGACATTTGTCATATAAAGCGTTGCGAAATATCCACAAGGCTTTGTCATTTTAAGCCTACGAAGTAGGCGAAGAAGCTGTCAATTCAAGGCATTTTACTATAAAATTCGCGGATTCTTCGCTTTTGCAAGCAAAAGCTCAGAATGACGAAATAGATAAAAATTCACGCAAATTCAAGTAAAATTCACGCAAAGTCTAAAAAATTCACAAAAATTTAAACAAAATTCAAGCAAAGCCGTGAATTTTTTGGCACTTTTTAAAAAAAATCACGCAAATTCAAAAAAAATCACAATTTGTCATATAAAGCGTTGCGAAGTATCCACAAGGCTTTGTAATTCTGAGCTTAGACAAGCGAAGAATCTCAAAATGTAAAATAAGAGATATTTCGGCCAAGCCTCAATATGACAAATTTAGAGATTTTTTTTGCTTCGGCTACGCCTTGCAACCCGTTGGGTCGCCTTTTTATAAAAAAGCTCAAAATGACAAAAGAGATAAAAATTCACACAAAGCCTTAAATTATTTGCTTAAAATTCACGCAAATTTCACGCAAAACCGTGAATTTTTTGACATTTTTTAAAAAAATTCACATAAATTTCAAAAACCCCCCACGCAAATTCAAAAAAATTCATACAAATTCACAATTTGTCATATTGAGCAAAGAGAAATATCTAAAATTTTGCTTATATGAAATGAAATTTAGCTAACTTAGATCTTTAAAAATTTAGCTGAGTATATTTTTAAAGACTAGCATATTAAGATCTATTGAGGCACATTTGCAAAGAAGGACAAAAACTTTTAATCTCCCCTCCTTGAAAGAGGGGAAAAAATGAGAGTCTTTAAAGCCAATACATATAAGCTAGGGTGGCTATGATAACCGAGCAAAAGACATTAAGCCAAAGCCCAACTCTTATCATTTGACTTTGCTTTATGTAGCCTGTGCCAAAGACTATGGCATTTGGTGGGGTGGCAACAGGAAGCATAAAGGCACAACTTGCTCCTATGCCTATAATGAGGGCAAGTCCTAAAGGAGGTGCTCCAAGGCTTTCTGCTATGGAGATAAAAAGAGGCACAAGCAAGGCTGCCGAGGCTGTGTTTGAGGTAAATTCAGTTAAAAAAGACTATGAAGGTAGCCACAGCAAGTGCGATTAAGAACAAATGCCCTCCTTGAACCAGCGAGATAAGTGCATCTGCCATTAATTTACTAGCACCTGAGTCCTTTAATAAAGCACTCAAAGTAATGCCTCCTCCAAAGAGCATCAAAACTCCCCAGTCTGTGTTTTCTTGCACCTTCTTCCAACTTACAACACGAAAGGTGCAAACCAAAACCGCTGCAAGTATGGCTATTACGCTATCAAATTGTCCCATCTTAGCTGATAAGCCTATGAGAGAGGAGAAGAAAGGATTTAGCCAACTTGAAAAGATCCAGCACAAGGCAATGAAGGCAAAGATACACAGGGTAAGCCATCTTTGACCGTTCATAGTGATTTTATCCTCAAAATGAACATCAATATGATGTGCCAAATTTGGCTTTAAGACAAAATAAAGGGTTGCTATCATCAAGGGCATAAAGATTAAAACAACAGGAATGCCATATTTAAGCCACTCAGCAAAGGTAATGTCTATATTTGCCGCTACTATGGCATTTGGAGGGGTGCCTACCAAGGTTCCCATACCACCTATGCTAGCACTATAAGCTATGCCAAGTAGGACAAAGACGAAGGTGCCTGGATTTGACTTAAAATCAATTTGAGAGAGCATTCCTATGGCAAGTGGGAGCATCATAGCTGCTGTGGAGGTATTACTCATCCACATAGACAAGAAGGCAGTTATGGCAAAAAGATAGATTATTGCTAGGCCAAAATGTCCCCTTGCAAGCAGCAAGACCCTTTGAGCTATGAGCTTGTCAAGCTCTTGATAATGCATAGCAGCAGCCAAGGCAAAGCCACCAAAGAACAAAAATATGGTTGGATCAGCAAAGCCGTGCAAGGAGACCTTGGTACTCATAAGTCCAGTAGCCACAGCCAAAACAGGGATCAATAATGCCGTAACTGTCGTATGTAAGGCTTCTGTAAGCCACAAAACAGCTATGAAGACTAGGATGGCTAGGCCTTGATTTACCTTTGTTTCAAAGGGCAGCAGCCAAAGTAGGACACCAAATAAAATTATATCCACAAGCACTATGGCTATTTTGACGATAGATGACATTGATAACTCCTTTGTTGGATTTAATTTTAAGCATTTTAGCATTAAAGGCTTTGCTTTTAAGCCCTTTGTTTGCTAAAATAAATAGCAATTTATAAAAACTGTTACTAAAAAGCACAAAGCAAGGCTTTTTAACTGAGGCAATTTTTCAAACAAAGAGCTTGAATTTACAAGGCTTTTTTGGCTTAATTGTGATGTGAAAGAAGGATAAGAGTTTTTGCGTGTGAGAAGTGGAAAGATTTTTAAGTATCTTTTGAGAATTTGAAAAAATTTGGCTCAATCAAACTTAATTAGAATTTTCTTTTATCAACATTTAATAAATTTAGGCTCAATCCAACTTAAGCGCTTGATTTCTCATTATTTTTAGCAAGATTTTATACAAAGCTTTACTTTAAATTTTTGTCTTAATTCTGTTTCTTTTGAGTGAAGGACAAAATTTTCTTTTTTAGTCATTAAATTTAGCAAGTTTAAAATTCTCAAAGCCTCTTTTGCTTGCAGTTGCAAGACGCTTAGCACTGTAAAAAAAAATTCACAATTGCATTTATATGCTTTTGCAAGGGTGCAAACTCATTTTTGTTGTGTTTTGCCATATAACTTTACACCTTCTTGTAAAGGGAGGCCTAGCGTTGTAAAAAATCAACCAAGTCATTGTCAGTTTTGAAACTTTTCTGTAAATCTCGCATTTGTTAAGCTTTGCAAAGTCCCTTATAATAGACAAGAACTCTTTGGCGGAGCAATGCTTGAGCGTATAAACTCGTGCGATTTCGCTTTAACAAGCCTTTTGTTTACAGTTGCAAGAGCACGAAATGAAAACATAGGCATTTTTGCCAGTCCCACATCCACGCTTGCCACGCATCCTTTTTGCACCTTCTACTCCGCAGTTACGAGCCTAGCGTTGTAAAAAATAACCCTCATTAACTTCAAGATCAGTACTTATTTTAGAGACTTTTTCACATTCTTTAAGGGTTAAAATGCGAAGATCTTTGAAAATTTTACACAAACTTTGATGAGGAATTTGACAAAGTAGAGCGTTTTTTCGCCTTTAAATCAATTCTTGCAAAGTGAGGGTCCTACAAGGCGAAGTAAAAAATAACGCAAAATTTCTCTAAATTTCTTTTGCGACAATCTGAGAACGGATCTTTGTTTTTCATAGGACTTAGCTTAAAAATTCTTTGTTTCAAGTTTAATTGAGCCAAAAATTAAAGGTGTTTTTTAATGTGTAAGAGGGCTTAAAATTTTTTGCGAGGGTGTAAAAGCTCACTGTGTGAGTTAAAATGGTGTCCCGTGTTGGGATCGAACCAACGACCGCCTGATTAAGAGTCAGATGCTCTACCAGCTGAGCTAACGAGACAGTTTCTAAAGGCTTTTGTGAAAAATTTAAGCTTTGTTGAATTTATCTTAAAAGGTATCTTTAAACAAAGCTTTTTAAAAAGCTTTGTTTAAAACTAAGTTGATTTTAATCAAAGCTCTTTTGTAAAAATCTTTGCCACATTAATCTTTGTGCTAAGCATTTTAAAACAAAGTTTCTTAGATAAAGCCTAGTTTATTTCAAAAATATTTTACAAGCAATTTATCAAGCTAAATGTTTTCAAATTCTTACAAACTTCTTGCTTTTTAAAACAACTCAAAGCACTCTTAAATATGCTTTTGAAAAACTGACAAAGTTATGAAACAAAGCAATGTTTTTAAAAAATCATTTACAAAGCTTTTTAAGCTAAAGGACCTTAAATAAAAAGCCTTGTGGCGCAGCGGACGGGGCTCGAACCCGCGACCTCCGCCGTGACAGGGCGGCATTCTAACCAGCTGAACTACCGCTGCGTACCAGAACACAGATTACGGATTACAAAGGACGGAAGTTCAAAGTGCTTTTTGTTTTGCAAAAAGCTATTTTAATGTGCTTACAAACATTTTAAATCTTGCAAAAAAGCTATTTTATAAAGGCTACAAAGATTTAAATCTTGAAAAAGTTACTTCACTATGCTTAAAAACATTTCAAAGCTTGTGTAATTTTATTTACCAAGCTTGTAGAGATTTAAAGCCTTGCAAAAAGCTATTTCGCCACAAAAATTCACAAAAAGACTTTTAGCACAGTTAAAAACACTTTTGCCACATTTTAAAGCAGTTTAAAAAGCATTTTGCTTAAAACAAAGCACAAAAATTCGCTTTTTGCAAAACAAAAAGCACCTTGAACTTTCGTCCTCTGTAATCCGTTTTCCGTAATCTAAATGGTGGTCGCTATAAGACTCGAACTTATGACATCCACCTTGTAAGGGTGGCGCTCTACCAACTGAGCTAAGCGACCTTGCTTTTGGGCTGATTTAAGTTTATCTTGCCCTTCGTCTCGCTAAATGGCGACCCCTAGAGGATTTGAACCTCTGTTTCCAAACAGAGAGAATGGTGTCCTGAGCCGCTAGACGAAAGGGTCAAACCCTTGGTGTCCCGCGTTGGATTCGAACCAACGGCCCCCTCCTTAAAAGGGAGATGCTCTACCGGCTGAGCTAGCGAGACGAAATAACAAAAGTAGGATTATACTATAATAAAAGCCACTTTGTCAAGCTTAAAGGCAAAATTTAGCTTTTAAATTCAAGCTCTGTGAATTTAAGTATTTTTTAAGTTTAAATTAATTAAAATATCAACTTTAATTTCAAGGAAAGGACAAAGATGAGTTTAAAGCATTTAAATTTGCAAGTTTTAAATTCAAAAGACTTGTCAAGCATTTTTGCAAATTTTGCAACTGTGTCTGTAAATTCAAAGCCCACTGCAAACAAAATTTCCACACAAATCCTTTCAAACAACACCTCAATGATGATGCACACGCTTGTGTGCTAGTATTTTCTTTTTGATAACTCATAAATTTAGAGTAAAACCTTCAATTTTAGGACCCCTTTTAACTTCTTTTGTCAAGCTGTTAAAGAATGTCAAATTTTATCAAGCCAAGATACAAGGATCTATGGTCTACAAAGAGGATAAAATTAATAAAACCTTAAAAAGATCAAAGCTTGTTTGGCAAAAATGCAAGGCTTATTAAATAAAGATAAATAGCTTTTGCATAGTTTGGGGGCAAAATTTCAAGCAAAGACTTAATAGTCTTTGCTTTATGAATTTAAGGACAAAAAATGAGTAAAAAACAAATTTCTTTCAATGCCTTTGAGATGAATTGCATCTCGCATTTAAGCCCGGGACTTTGGCGTTATCCAAAGGATAGGGCTTTGGAGTATAAGAGCCTTGAGTATTGGCAAGATGTTGCTAAAATCGCTGAAAAAGGGCTTTTTGACGCTGTTTTCATAGCCGATGTGCTAGGAATTTATGATTTATATGGGGGAAATGATTTGGGTGCTTTAAGGACAGCCTTGCAAGTTCCTGTAAATGACCCATTATCACTAGCCGTAGCAGGTGCTAGCGTTACTCAAAATGTGGGCTTTGGCATTACAGCCGGCGTTCCTTTTGAGCATCCTTACCCCTTTGCTAGAAGGCTTAGCACCATAGATCATCTAACAAAGGGACGAGTTGGGTGGAATATTGTTACAGGCTATCTTCCAAGTGCAAATTTAAATATGGGCACTGTCGAGCTTCCCCACGATGAAAGATACGAGCTAGCCGATGAGTATATGGAGGTCATCTACAAGCTTTTGGAGGGTAGCTGGGAAGATGGGGCTGTGATTTTAGACAAAAAAACAGGTGATTTTGCTGATCCTAGTAAAATTCATCACATAGGACACAAGGGCAAATACTTCGATGTAGGTGGCATTCACCTGTGCGAGCCTAGCATTCAAAGAACGCCCGTGCTATTTCAGGCTGGAAATTCACCTCGTGGCAGGCAGTTTGCAGCCACTCACGCAGAGGCTATCTTCATAGCACCTCCCACAAAGGAGTATGCAAAAACTGCCGTGCAGCAGGTTAGAGAGGCTATAATTAAAGCTGGAAGAAAGCCAGATAGTGCTAAAATATATCTTTTAGCCACCAT
The DNA here is from genome assembly GCF_006864425.1 of Campylobacter troglodytis. GTDB lineage: Bacteria > Campylobacterota > Campylobacteria > Campylobacterales > Campylobacteraceae > Campylobacter_D > Campylobacter_D troglodytis. The sequence continues at coordinate 21,915 of NZ_QHLI01000038.1, forward strand.
AGTTACAGATGAAAACGAGGCTTTGGCTCAGGCTAAGTATAAGGATTTATTAAGCTATGCTAGCACTGAGGGGGCCTTGGTGATAAATTCAGGTTGGCTTGGGGTGGATTTGAGTAAATTCAAGCTTGATGACCCTTTAAATTCAATTAAAAGCAATGCCATAGTGGCTCAGGTTGAGGCTTTGAGTAATTCTAAGACCCCTGAGGGCAAGACTTGGACTCTAAGGGATTTAATCAAACTCACAGGCATAGGCTGCCAAGGTCCTAAAATCGTAGGTAGCCCTCAAAAGGTAGCCGATCATTTGCAAGAAGCCATTGAATATAGCGGTGCGGATGGCTTTAATCTAGCCTATGCCACAACCCCAGCTAGCTTAGAGGATGTAGTTGAGTTTATAGTGCCAGAGCTTCAAAGAAGGGGGGTTTATAAGACAGAATATGTCAAAGGCTCACTAAGACACAAGCTCTTTGGCAAGGGAGACAGGCTAAATAACGAGCATATAGGCTCACAGTTTAGAGTAGGTGGGGCTAAATCAACCATAAACGACAGCAAGGCAAGACAAGGAGGAGAATATGCTGTATAACGACTTGCAAAATGGAATTTACATAATGCACGAGAATGAAGAATGGATACCGCCATTTAAAGAGGCTTTTGAGAGGGCTGGAGTTGAATTTTTCGAGCTTGATTTAAGCAAGGGCGGCATAAATTTAGACAAAGAACCCCCAAAGGGGGTCTTTTGGAGTAGGATGAGTGCATCCTCACACACAAGGGCACACCCTTTTGCAAAAGAGTATGCAAGGGCTATCTTTGCTTGGCTACAAAGCTTTAACAGACGCATAGTAAATCCTTTGTGCGTCTTAGAGCTTGAGGTAAGCAAGGTGGCACAGTATCTTGCACTCAATAAAGCAGGCTTTCGCACACCCAAAACCCTAGTAGCCTTTGGCAAGGCTGATTTATTAGAGCTTGCAAAGAGTTTGCAAGCACCCTTTATAATCAAGCACAATCAAGGAGGCAAGGGGCTTGGGGTCAAGCTTTATGAGAGCTTTGATGAATTTAAAGCTGAGCTTGATGGCTTTGAGGAGAGCATTGACGGGATTTATCTAGCACAAGAGTATGTAAAAAGCCAAGCACCCTTTATAACAAGGCTTGAATTTATAGGTGGGAAATTTCATTACGCTGTACGTGTTGATACCAGCGATGGGGGCTTTGAGCTTTGTCCCGCTGAGGCTTGCGAGCTTGAAAGAAAGCCACAACTTGCAGCAGCAGCTTGCGATATAGGGGCTAAATTCACAGTTAGAGAAGATATAAATGCTGAATTTCCCTTTGTAAAAGAGCTTGAAGCCTTTTTAAAACATAAGAAGATTGAAATAGCAGGGGTTGAATTTATTGAAAGTGTAGAAAATGAGCTTGTAGTTTATGACATAAATACGAATACAAATTATAATAAAGCCTTAGAAGACGGACTTAGAGCAAAGGGCTTGCAAGGTGCTGCTGATAGGGTTGTTGAGTTTTTGCATACTGAATTTAAGAAGGAGAGAGTATGAATTTTGCATATTGGAGCCCTGTTTTTGGCAGTTGGCTAAGAAATGTCGATGATGATACCACGAAATGCTCGTGGGATTACATCAAGGAGTTGGCTGTGGAGGCTGAAAATTTAGGCTATGTTTTGACCTTGGTGCCTGAGCTTTACCTAAATGACATAAAAGGACACAAGGCACCTTGTCTTGATGCCTGGGCTATTGCGACCGGACTTGCAGCTTGCACGAAAAAGATTGAAATTCTAGCGGCTTTAAGACCACAGTATCATCAAATAGCCCTAACCGCCAAGGAGCTAAGCACTTTAGCTCAAATGTCAAACTACCGCTTTAGCATAAATTTAGTTTCTGCTTGGTGGGAAGAAGAAGCAAGGCAGTTTGGCATAAATTTTGACGCCCACGATGAAAGATATGAGCTTTTAAGCGAGTATGCAGCTGTTTTGAAGGGCTTTTGGAGCGAGGCACCCTTTTCTCACAAGGGAAGATTCTTTGAATTTAAGGATTCTTACAACGAGCCAAAGCCTAGCAAGCTTCCCTACATCTACGCAGGTGGAGAAAGCGACAAGGGAAGAGCTGCTATAACTGAGTTTGCCGACTTTTATCTGATGCACGGAGGCACAGCCCGGGAGATAAAAGAAAAGATAAATGATATGAAAGCAAGAAAGAAAAAGGCTGGGCTAGGCGAATTTAAGGGCTTTGGAATGGCTGCTTATGTGATTTTAAGAGACACAGAGGAAGAGGCGTGGAAGGAATTTGAGAAAATCACCACCATCAAGGATGAGAGTGCTTATAGAAACTCTTACGAGGACTTCACGGGCAATTCAAATTTGGATGTGGATGTTAGCAAGGAAGAATATAGCGTCTCAAACAGAGGGCTTCGCCCAAGGCTAATAGGCACGCCCTCTCAAATAGCAGCCAAGATTAAAGAGTATGAAGAAGCTGGGCTAAATCTTATCATCATTCAATGTGCGAATATGAAAGAGGAGCTAAGAAACATAGCCACAAAGCTTTTTCCGCTTTTAAAATGAGTTGGCGTTGGGGGTTTAAGGCTATTTAAAATGTTGAATTTATTGTTGTGAATTTAAAAGAGCTGAATTTTTTTAAGCTATATCTTGCTGGGTTTGCCCCACTTTAAAAGCCCCCTCCCTTGCGGAGGGGGTTGGGGGTGGGTATTTTGCGTAGCAAAAATGTGTTAGCAGACGCGTAGTACGAAGTAAAATCCAAATTCACGCTTTAGCGTGAATTTCCGTAATCCGTTGTCAGTAATCCGTATTCTGCACTCCTTTGCGGAGGGCTTTCCTTTCAAAGCCCTCTGCCGTGCGGATGGGGTTTTTGTTTCGCTACACTCGCAATCCGTTGAGTGGGGGTGGGTTGTCAAATCGTCATTGCGAGACAAGCCGTTAGGCTTGGCGTGGCAATCCACTTCTACCTTGTCATTTTGAGCCGCAGGCAAAGCCCCCTCCCTTGCGGAGTGGTTGGGAATGGGCAATCATTGTGAAAGGGCAAAGTCAGCTTGACGGTTGGGGCGTAGCGGTTTTTGCCTAGCAAAAATGCACTAGCACAGCAAGGGCTAAAATTCACAGAGTCAAGGCATTTTGCCATAAATTCAAGTTTTTTCACAAAAAAGCCTAAATTTAAAAGAAGCTTAATCTTTTATAAATCTTTAATGCTATAATTTTATTTTTTGAAAGGTGTTTTTAAAATATAGCTGCATTCTGTGCCTTTGATGGCAAAGAAACTTAAAAAGCCTTTTAAAATAATATAAAAATTCACAAAAGAAAGGATAAATATGCAAAACTCAGTCATTGCATACCCAAGAATAGGCGCTTTAAGGGAGCTTAAATTCGCCATTGAGAAGTATTTTAAGAAAGAAAGCTCAAAAGATGAGCTTTTTGCCGTGGCAAAGGGGCTGCGAAAGACGCACTGGCTAGCTCAAAAAGAAGCTGGAATAGACTTTATCTCTTGCAACGACTTTTCATTTTATGATAATGTCTTAGACACAGCAGCCACCTTTAATGTAGTAGCAAGTCGCTACAAGGCTTTGAATTTAGACCCACTTGATGAGTATTTTGCTATGGCAAGGGGCTATCAGGGCGAAAAGGGCGACACCACAGCCCTTGCGATGAAAAAGTGGTTTAACACAAATTACCACTATCTCGTGCCTGAATGCGACAACGCAGAGCTTATTAGCTTAAATTCAAGCAAAATTTTAAGCGAGTATGAGGAGGCAAGGGCTTTGGGAATTGAGCCAAAGGTAGTCATCACAGGCATTTTTACCTTTTTTAAGCTAATCAATTTTGCTGACGAAAATACCAAAAACAAGGCAAAAGAAAGATTATTAACTGCCTATGAAGCCTTGTTTGATGAGCTTAACAAAAAGGGCGTTAAGTGGGTTCAGCTTGATGAGCCTTATTTGGTTTATGATTTAAAAGCCACAGACCTTGCCTTGTTTAAGGACTTTTACACCGCACTTCTTGCTAAAAAGGCAAATCTTAAAGTGCTAGTTCAAAGCTATTTTGGCGATGTAAGGGATATTTATGATACTCTGTGTAGTCTAAATTTTGACGCTCTTGGGCTTGATTTTATTGAGGGCAAGGAAAGTTTAAAGCTCATTAAAAGGGGCTATCCTACTGATAAGCTCTTATTTGCTGGGCTTGTAAATGGCAAGAATATCTACAAAAATAATTACGAAAAAACCCTAAATTTACTCAGTGAAATTCAAAATTTTGCCAACAATGTGGTGCTAAATACGAGTTGCTCACTACTTCATAGCCCCTACACCATCAAAAACGAGCAAAGGCTTGAGGTGCGGTATTTAGAGCATTTTGCCTTTGCTGAGGAAAAATTACAAGAATTAAAAGAGCTTAAAGAAATCGCTTCAAGCTCAAACTACAAGGAAAATTCACTTTACAAGGCAAATGTCGCCCTCTTTAAAAAGCCCACAGACAAAGACAACAAGGCTGTTAAAGAAAGGATAGCAGGGCTTAAGGATAGTGATTTTGTCCGCTTGCCAAAATTCAAAGAAAGGGAGCAAATTCAAAAGAAAGCCTTGAATTTACCACTTTTGCCAACTACCACCATAGGCTCGTTCCCACAAACTCCAGATGTTAGAAGCAACCGCCTTGCTTTCAAACAAGCCAAAATTTCAAGCACTCAATATACTAAATTTAATCAAGGCAAGATTAAAGAGTGCATAAAATTGCAAGAAGAAATCGGGCTTGATGTGCTGGTACACGGGGAGTTTGAGCGAAATGATATGGTTGAGTATTTTGGCGAGAGCTTGGAGGGCTTTTTATTTACTCAAAATGGTTGGGTGCAAAGCTACGGCACAAGGTGCGTTAAGCCCCCTGTGGTGTGGGGAGATGTAGCTCGCTTTAAGCCTATAACTGTGGCTTGGAGTGAATTTGCCCAGAAACAAAGCGATAAAATCGTCAAGGGAATGCTCACAGGTCCTGTAACTATACTCAATTGGAGCTTTCCACGCGAGGACATAAGCCTAAAAGAAAGCACTATGCAAATAGCCCTTGCCATAAGAGATGAGGTGCTTGATTTAGAAAAAGCAGGCATTAAAATCGTGCAAATTGACGAGGCAGCTTTGCGTGAGAAACTGCCCTTGCGAAAAAGCGATTGGCACAGCGAGTATCTAAGCTGGGCGATACCTGCTTTTAATCTCGTTCATAGTGGGGTTCGTGCAGATACTCAAATTCACACGCATATGTGTTATAGCGAATTTAACGACATTATCAAGGAAATTGACGCTATGGATGCTGATGTGATTAGCTTTGAGGCAAGCAGATCAAACTTAAAGCTACTTGATGCGCTAAAAGAGGCAAATTTTCAAACCGAAGTTGGACCTGGCGTTTATGACATACACAGCCCCCGCGTGCCAAGTGTGAGTGAGCTTGAAAGCACTATGAGTAAAATTTTAGCCAAACTTCCAAAGGAGCAAATTTGGATAAATCCTGATTGTGGGCTAAAAACCAGAGGCTATAAAGAGGTGATAGAAAGCCTGAAAAATATGGTAGAAGCCACAAAAACAGTAAGAGAAGGCTTATAAGATCTTTGAAATTATGTTTTTACTTGTGAATTTTGCTTTTGGCTTAAAATTCACAAGAAAACTTTGTAGATAAATGTTTTTGGCTTAAGACTTTAAGAGGATTTTGGCTTATAAATTTTAGGCTCAATTTAACTTATTCGCTTGATTTCTCATCATTTTTAGCAAGATTTTATACAAATCTTGTTGCTTAATTTTGGCATTAGATCTAAATTCGGTTTCTTTTAAATGAAGCATAAAATTTCTATTTCCT
>NZ_QHLI01000039.1 GCF_006864425.1 Campylobacter troglodytis
GGCATTTTAGTCTCTTAGCTTTTTAAATTTTTGACATTGTTATTTGTTAAATTCAAGTTTTAAATTTTAGCAAGATTTTTGTGTTTTAGCTTGAATTTTATCAAACTTAGTTTGTGAAATAAGTTCTTTGTAAGAGATCCTTGTGAATTTTAATTTTAAATAAAGAATAAGCTTAATTTTGTATATAAAAACTCACCGTTTTTAAAGATAAAATTTACCCTTAAATTTAGCCAAGCAAACTAAAAACTCCTTTATTTACAGCCACACATAGTAAAAAGCACAAACATTTTAAGCCTTTGTGGCTTTAAATTTATAAGGAATTGATCTTTTATTTTCCACTACCAATTTAAATAAATTCACAACAAAAGCTCCTTGCAATCATCCAACTCAAACAAGAGCAAATTTCTTTCCTTTTTTCTCTCAAATTCATTTGAAAAGCCGCTTTTTGAAAAGATTATGTAAAAATCGGGCTTGATATTCAAAGCCCTTGCCTTGCCTTGCAAGAGATTAAAGATATTTTTGCAAATCTTTCGGTTTTTAAACTTCACCTCGCCAAGCAAGCACAAATCCTCATCCTTGTAGTATAAATCAAGCTCAATGTCTCGCTGCCAAAAGCTTGACACCTGTTTTAGGCTGAATTTTTTCTGCAAAAGCTCCTTGCTTAAAAGCTCAAAACAAAGACTTTGATAATGCTCAAAGTCCTTAAAGATAAGCTCTAAAACCCTATCAAACTCTTTTGCCTTAATTAAATCCTCATTTGGCTTTAAAAAGCGAAAGAAAAACCTTGTGAAATTGTCCTTGAAAACGAGTTTATCTTGGATGGTGTAGTTTTTTAAGCATTTTTTAAGCCTTTGTCCCTTTGAAAGCGTGGGCTTTGTTTCAAGGCTTTTTTCAAGGCTTAAAATGCCTGAATTTAAGAGAGAATTAACTATGCTTTGAGCCTTGAAATGTCCTAGTTTGCGGTTGATGGAGTAACGTTTAAGCTTGTTTTTAGCTAGCATTAAAAGGGCGAAATTTGTGTCCTTATCAAATTCCAAATCAGCCTTGATTTTAGCGTAATTTTCAAGTAAATTAACCCTTATGCTTTGGCTTAAATCCTCGCAAAATTCAGCCTCTTCAAAGCCCTCAAAAACGGTGTAAAAATCAAAAAGCCTTGCTAAATCCTTGCAGCTGTGCCTCTGGCTAAACTCGCTAAAACTAATGCTAATGTCCTTTTGAAAAAATGTTGTATAATTTTAGCAAAAATTTTTCAAGGTTTGTTTAAGAATGCAAATAACTGAGCTAAAAAAAGACATTATTTTAAAAAAAGGGCTTCATTATTTTGACTTCACAGCTAGCGGCTTAGCCCTTAAAAGCGTGGAAAAAAGGCTGCGTAAGGTGCTTTTAAGCTATGCAAACACCCATTCTGATAGCTCTTTAAACTCCTTTGCCACTCAAAAACACTACGAAGACGCAAGGGTGTCAATAAAAAAAAGCCTGAATTTAAGCGAGGACTTTGCCTTGATAGCTTGCGGGACAGGCTCATCGGGTGCTATTAAAAAATTTCAAGAGCTACTTGGAATTTATGTTCCGCCATTAATTAAGGCTAAATTTCTTTCTCAAATCCCCACAAAGTCCTTGCCCCTTGTCATCATAGGACCCTACGAGCATCACTCAAACGAGCTTTCATTTAGAGAAGGGCTTTGTGAGTGCCTTCGCATACCGCTTGATAAAAGAGGCGAAATAGACTTTGAATGCTTTGAAAAAGCCTTAAAAAAGGCAAGAAAAGAGGATAAAAACCGCTTAATCATCATTAGCTTCACCCTTGCTTCAAATGTAACAGGCATTTTAAGTGATTATACAAGGCTTTCAAGCCTTGCTAGGAAGCACAAAGCCCTTGTAGCCTTTGATGGCTCATCCTTTATCCCTTACAAAAACCTACCCTGTGAGCTTTATGACGCTTTATTTATCTCATCGCATAAATTCATAGGCGGTGTTGGAGGGTGCGGGCTTTTGGCGGTGCGAAAGGATTTACTTTGTGGCAAACCAAGCTTTGCAGCAGGTGGAACTGTGGGCTATGTCTCACGCACGAGCGTGAATTATCTTTGCGATTTAGAAAAGCTTGAAGAGGCAGGCACTCCGCCCATTTTACAGCTAATCCGTGCTGCTTATGCCTTTGAAGTGCGTGATAAAATAGGGCTTGAATTTATTGCAAGGCAAGAAGAGGCTTTAAAAGAGTATTTTTTCAAAAAGGCGGCTGAGTTTGAGGCGCGAAATAAGGGGATTTTAACGCTTTATGCTGCAAATTTAAAAAACCGCTTACCCATTTTTGCTTTAAATATCAAGGGCATTTCGCCCTTTGAGCTTTCTTATCTTTTAAGCAAGTACTATAAAATCGAAACCCGTGCGGGCTGTGCTTGTGCAGGTCCGTACGGACATGACCTACTTGGCTTAAAGGATAATGCACCCTTGAAGCAAAAGCCGGGCTGGCTACGAGTTAGCTTTCATTACACTCACGAAAACGCTGACATTGATTATTTTTTTGAAGCCTTGCAAGGATGTGTGGAAAGATTTAAGCTATGAATTTTTGTGTATTTTTTTTAGAATTCACAAAAGAACTTTAAATTTAGCTACATTCAGTATTTAACTGTGTGCATTTAAAAATAAGGGCTTGAATTTTTTAGTTTTTGAAATGAAGGTCTGTGAATTTTTATCTTTGTATAGAGTTTGTCTTTTGCAGTTTGGCTTTTAAAAAGGCTTAATTTTAATGCCTTATTCTTTAAATTTAGCAAAGGAGAGCGAATTTTTACCTGCGATCCACATAAAGCTTTTTTTGCGGCTAAAAGGGTAAATTTAAAGGCTAAAATAAATACTGCTAGGCTCTATTTAAAAAACTATTGATTTTAAATAAAATACCATATTTGTCATTTGAGTCTGTGTCAAGAATCCACGAATTGATGAAGAAATACCTTGAATTTAATGGATTCTTCGCCCATAAGCTAAAAATGACAAATCAACACTTTTTCAAAAAAAGAGCCTACTGCTAAAACCGCCCTCCCAAAAAAGCTTAAATTCAAGTTTAAATTCAGCCACTTTTTCCTAAAAACTTCAAATATTAAGCCTAAATTCAACTACTTCTTTTATGATAAAAATCCCTCTTAAACTCGCTAAATTTACCCTCTTTTATAGCCACTTGCATACTCTTCATTATACTTAGATAATAATGCAGATTATGAAGGCTAGCAAGGCGAAAAAAGCTAAGCTCTTTTGCACGAAAAAGATGATTTAAATAGCCCTTTGAGTAGTGTTTGCAAGTATAGCACTCACAGTTAAGCTCTATGGGGTCATCCTTTCCTATAAACTCAGCCCTTTTTATATTAAGCCTTCCTTCTTTTGTAAAAAGAGTGCCGTTTCTAGCATTGCGAGTAGGCATAACGCAGTCGAAAAGATCAACCCCCCTTTCTACATTTTCAACCAGATCCTCAGGGCTTCCAACCCCCATTAAATATCTAGGACGGTTTTCAGGCATAAAGGGCATTAAGGCTTCAACAGTATCATACATAGCCTGATTTTCCTCCCCAACACTCAGTCCTCCAATGGCTAAACCATCAAAGCCAAGTCCTGCAAGCTCATTTGCACAAAGCCTTCTTGCCTCATAATCCGTGCCTCCTTGAATGATAGCAAAGATATTTTGTGTTAAGCCTATGCCCTCCTTTTGCCTTTCTTTGTGATATTTTATAGACTGTTTAGCCCATTTTATAGTCCTTTTAACACTTAGATCAATTCTATCTTTTTTGGCTGGAAGGGCTATTAGATCATCTAAGATCATCATTAGATCTGAATTTAAAGCATACTGAGTATCAAGCACGGATTTAGGAGTAAAAAGGTGCAAAGAGCCATCAATATGGCTTTTAAAGGCTATGCCCTCCTCGCTTGGCTTTGAATTTTTACTTAAAGAAAAGGCTTGAAAGCCCCCACTATCTGTTAAAAAAGAGCCCTTAAAGCCTGTAAAACTATGTAGTCCCCCAAGCCTTTTGATTACCTCAGCACCCGGCCTTAAAAAAAGATGATAGGTGTTTGCTAGAATAATCTTAGCATCTAAAAGCTTACTTAGATCATTTGCATCAAGGCTTTTTACCGCTGCTGCTGTGCCTACTGGCATAAACGCTGGGGTTTGAAAGCTAGAATGTGCTGTGATTAACTCGCCAAGCCTTGCATTTTTGTCCTTATATTTTATTTTAAAGTGCATTTTGGTATAATCCCTTTTTGAATTTTTTGTGCCTACCTTGATTGAAAAGGCTTGGAGTTTTTATGAATATCTTACTCATTTTGGATGGAATTTTAGCAAAGTATTTCTTAGAAAGGCTTTGTTTGCAAAAGGCTTTAAAGAATTTTTTTGTAATTCTTTATTATAATGACGAAACTGTTGGTGCTTTAAGCAAGAGCGAGGGCATAGAATTTGTTAAATTTGATCCTACAAGTTTGGTAAAATTAGAACATCTTTGTTTGATTAAGGGCTTTAATCAGATCTTTATCTTTATGCAAGATGAATTTGATAGCAAAACAGTATATGAAAATATTAGAAGCTTTAATGAGAGTGTGGATCTTGTGATGATGGATTTTTGGGGACTTTCTTTGAGCGATAAGCACTTAGAGCTTATAGATGCAAGGGCTATTTTAAGCAATCAGCTTTCAAATTTTATGCCAAATGTAGCCATCACAGCCCAGCTCATAGGACTTGGTATAGGAGAGATCATAGAGGTTAAGATCCCTGCTGATTCTATCTTTGCTTATAGACACATAGGAACCATAGAGCAAAGAAAATGGAAGATAGCCCTTGTGTATAGAAATTCTAAGCCTATTTTAGCGAGGGATTCTACCCTGCTTAAACCAAATGATAGCCTACTTTTAGTTGGAACTCCTTCTGTTTTACAAACCGTGAGTGTAGCCATACAAGAACAAAGCGGACAGTTTCCAAACCCCTTTGGAAGCAATATCTTAACCCTTTTGGATATGAAGCAGATGTCCTTAAACGAGCTTGAACTTGCCTTTAATCTTAGCTTAACTTTGCAAGCTAAGACAAATAGCAAAAAGCTCTTTATCAGAGTACTAAATCCTACCATAAATGAGTTTTATCAAAAACTTAGAGCCTTTGAAGAAGAAGGGGTTAGCATTCATTTTGATCATCTAAGCTCTAAGCTTAAAAATTCCTTTGAAGGCTTTGTTGAGGGTAAGGACATAGGTATGTTAATAATAAATGACCAAGCCTTTGAAAAAAACAAAAAACAACTCTTTGCCCTAAAAATACCCATCTTAAAGCTAGCAAAAGAAGATTTTAAAGAACTTAAAAGTGCTTTAACTCTTAGCTCAAATGAATTTGAGCTTGAAGGAGTGGCAAATGTGATGATAGATCTTGGCAAACAGCTAAATTTAGAGGTTGAAATTCACCACTACGAACCAGATGCAAAGAGTGAGGAGGTAGAAGAGCATCTTAAAAATCTCTCAAAGCTTTATTCTAAAAATATAAAAATCATTAATGAAAAGCATAAAAACCCACTCTTAGAGCTTCAAAATAGAAGGGATCTTTTGCATTTTGTCCAATTTAGCGAGCAAATTTGTGAGCCTCATTTTATCAAGGCTTTTAGCACGGATCTAAATAGCCTTTATTATAAGATGAGAAAAAATTATCAGCTCTTTATACCAACAAATTAGAGCTTAAAGTCTTTTAAACAAGCTTTTACATATTTTAGCTTAGGCTTTAAAAATTTGGCTCAAAATACTTTAATTAGGATACAAGATCGTTTTAAAGTATGGAGAATTAGATGAAAAACAAATATATGATACATTCTTTAATTGTATTAAAAGAAATTTAAGGAATTACGAAGTATTTGCACCTTGTTTTAGAGACGAAAAGACGCTCAAATTTACAAAATTTCTCGTGTTTGTGTGAATGTAATTTTGCAAGAAATTCGCATTTTAATAGCCAAATAGTGTAAAAAAATCAGCAAAACGAAGTTTCTTTAGAAAATGAGCTGTGAAATCAAAGTTGATGAGAGTTATTTTTTATTTCGCCTTACGGCTAGTAACTGCGTAGTAGAAGGTGCAAGGCGTGTGCGTGGAAAGCGTGATCGTTAAGCTGACAAGAAAACGTCTGTGTTTTTACTTCGTGCTACTCGTCTTGTAACTGCAAGCAGAAGGGATGTTAAAGCGAAACGGCTGTGTTTATACACTAAAACACTTGCTCCGCCAAAGAGTTGCTGCCTAGGACTTTACAGAACTTGATGAGTGTGAAATTTATAGTGATAGCTTCAAAGCCTACTGTGCCTTGGTGGATGTTTTACAACGCTATGCCCCTACCTTTGCAAGAAGGAGCAAAGGCACATTATATGGTAAAACACAACAAAAACAAGTTTGCGAATGGACTAAACCACATCAATGGGATAGAGAATTTTTTTGTTTCGTGTTACACACTCGCAACTGCAAGCAGAAGAGGCTTTGCGAAATTTAGACTTGCTAAATTTAAAGACTAATAAAGAAAATTTTATCCTTCACTTAAAAGAAACAGAATTTAGATAAAATGCGAAAAATTTATGACAAAATCTTTATCAAATTTTATTAAAATTGATAAGGGAAAATTTTATTAGAATATCTTGAGCCAAAATTTTAAGGAAGATAGTATGAATATACTTTTAAATTTAAAGCATCATTCTTACAAGGTGCATATAAACGAGCTTTTAAGGCTTGAGTTTAAAGGCAAGGTAGCCTTGCTTACAAATGCCAAGGTAGCAGGACTTCACCTTCAAAGCTTGCTTTCAAGGCTAGTTTGCGATGAGCTTTTTGTGATCACCATCAAGGATGGGGAGGAATTTAAGAATCTTAAAACCCTTGAAGATGTGCTAGATCAGATGTTTGTAAGCAAACTTGATAGAAAAAGCACACTCATAGCCTTTGGAGGTGGGGTTGTTACTGATATAGGAGGCTTTGCGGCTAGCATTTATCAAAGGGGGATTGATTTCATAGCCATTCCAACCACATTTTTAGCTATGGTTGATGCAGCTGTTGGAGGGAAAACAGGAGTAAATAATGCCTTTGGCAAGAATCTCATCGGCTCATTTTATCAGCCAAGGGGGGTTTATTGCGAGAGTGAGTTTTTAAAAAGCTTACCTAGTAGGGAGCTAGCAGCTGGTATGACTGAGTTTATAAAGATGGCAGCTTGTCTTGATGAGAAGGCCTTAGAGCTTATAGAAAGCCTAGATGAGCAAGGCTTTTTAAGTGCTAGGCTTAGTAAAGAGCTTTGGAATGAGCTTATTTCAAAGAGTGTGCAGCTTAAGGCGTCTGTGGTTAGCATTGATGAAAGAGAAAGTCAAATGCGTATGCTTTTAAACTACGGACACAGCTTTGCACACATCATAGAAAATCAAACAAAATACAAGCTCTTTTTGCACGGAGAAGCAGTTGCCATAGGCATAGTGATGGCAAATACCCTTGCCTTAAGGCTTGGGATGATTACTGACAATGAGTTTCTTCGTATAAAGGCGCTTTTAGAAAAATTCAAGCTTCCAACTCACTATAAAATCGCTAATGTAGATGAATTTTATCAAGCCTTTGCCCTAGATAAAAAAAGCGTGAATTCAAAGATGAATTTCGTGCTATTAGATGGCATAGGCAAGGGCGTTATAAGAAATGATATAAGCAAAGAGGCGGTTATTTCGGTGTTAGAAGAGTTTAAGGCTTGAATTTTTTTGCAATTTTTAAATAAATTTAGGTGCTCATTGTTTTATGAAAGCCTATAAGCAAAATTTTATATAATTTTAAACTCAACCCATCTTTAAACCAACTTTTATATTTCTTAAGGTGGATTGAGCCAATTTTATGCGCATCAACCCTCTTAATCCAAGTTATTTTCATCTAGCAAGACATAATTTAAGCCTTGCAGATTTAATCTTGCTAAAATTCACAAAAAGGAGTTAAAAAATGTCATCAGCATCCCCAAAAATCTATCTTTGTTCCTTTGCAAACCTAAATTTAAGCACTTCTGCTTATAGGTTTTATCATCAAGCACAAGCTATGGATATATTTGAAAATATCTTTATATACAACGAATGCAGCCTTGATTTGAATTTTATGCGTGAATTTAAGGACAAAATTTACGAAGAGCTTGATGAAAAAGGTGTAAAAGAACTCCGTGAAAACGGGGGGGGGGGGGCGATATGACCCCTTTTTTATGGGACAAAGGTGTCTTAGGATAACTCGTGGCTTTGGGTATTGGTGTTTTAAGCCTCAGGTTATCTTGCAAGCTTTAAGACAGATAAATGAAAACGACATTTTAATCTATGCCGACATAGGCTGTGAGTTTGTGAAAAAGGGACGCGAGAATTTATTAAAAAGGCTTAAAGAATTAAATCAAGAAGATTTTTTAAAAGGCTTTGAGCTTGATTGGCAAAGCTCTTCACAATGCCTTGAAAAATTTGGCTATGATCTAATAGAAAAAACCTGGACTAAAATGGACATTTTTGATTATTTTAAAGCACAAACTAAGCCCTATATCACAGCCACACCTCAAATCGCAGCTACTATGATGATGATTAAGTGCTCTAAGAGCTTAAAATTTATGCAAGAATGGCTTGATCTTTTTAAAACTAGGTTTGATTTATTTGATGACAGTCCAAGTAAGATGCCAAATTTTGACACATTTATAGAAAATCGCCACGATCAAAGCGTGTTTAGCGTAATGAATAAGCTTTATAAACTTAAAAATTTTTTGTATAAGGATATTGAGCCTATTTACGGTGCAAATGGTACTGAGTTTGGCATTTTATGTTCTCGCAAGAGCTGGGATACTATGGGGCATTTATTTGATCTTAATGGCAAAGCGAAATTTGATTTGTCGGCAAAAGTAAATGTTCGCAGCAAAACCCTAAAAAGATTTCTTTACATAGGAAGCAGATTTTTGCCATCAAAAAAGGCAAAAAGACAGTGTCGTGCGTGGCTTAGCACTATGCGCTAATGTGTGAATTTTCAAGCATTTTGCTAAATGCCACACAAAAATTCAAGGTGCAATATGTGCTTTTGGCTAAGCTTAGATAAAAATTCACAAAAATCAAAGCTTAAATTTAAGCTTTATCAAAAGAGTGCATTTTTAAGCTAAAAAATTCAAGCTTTTTAAAACACACAAAACCAGGCATTGGGATTACTCTTAAAGAGCCAAGTCTTTTACAAGGTAAAATCGCTTAAAATTCAAAGTTCTTAGCTGCTTTCAGTTTAAGCTAGACAGGTCATTAAATTTCAAAAAGCTGGCAAGATAAAATTCACAAAAAGGCTTTAAATTTAAGGCACATTAAATCTAAAAGCAAAATACAAAGGTTAAATCTCATTGCGAATTTAATTTACTAAGATCTTGAATCTTGCTTTTGACTAAATTAAATTTAAAGCAAAGGTGTTTTAAATTCACTTCTACAAAAAGCAAAACTTCTTTTGCTAATTACGCCAAAGCTCAGTTATGCAAAATGTGAAGTATTTTGTGTTTCAACTTATGGATCTTCCTTTGCAAGAAGCCTTGATTTTGTTCTCAACCTTGTATCCCTCCATTTGCAAGAAGCCTTGATGTAGAAGCGAAAAAGTCTCTAAGCTTATCAAATTTTTCATCAAGCTTTGTGCAAAATTTTCAAAGAAATTCAGATCTTAATCCTTAAATAAGACAAAAAAATCAGCAAAACGCAGTTTCTTTGGAAAACAAGCAAAGTTTTTTAGAAAATGAGTGCTGAGGTTGAAGTTAGTGGAATTTTTGTTTTTTTGAGTTATAACTTGCACAGTAAAAAGAGCTTGCATAGTGCGTAGAAAGCGTGGATATGAGGCTAGCAAGAAAATGTCTGTGTTTTTGTTTTTTACTCTTGTAATTTTACAAGAAGGGATGTTACAGCAAAATTACACGAGTTTATATGTAGGTCATCAAACATTGCTTGTCCAAAGAATTACTGCCTATCATAAAGGACTTTTCAAAATTTAAAGAAAGGACAATTTACAGCGATGGACTAAAATCATATGTTGCCTGGTGGATTTTTTACTCCGTGCTACACACTCATCTCTTTGCAAGAAGGAGCAAAGGTACATTATAGGGTAAAACACTCTAAAAACGAGTTTGCAAAGGGGCATAACCACTTCAACGAAATTGTGAATTTCTGGGGATTTGCGAAGTTTCGTTTAGCTAAATTTAGAAGCACAAAAGAGTAAATTTCGTGCTTCATCTAAAAGAAACGCAATTAAGACGAAAAATTTAGGACAAGATTCTCATCAAATTTTATTAAAGTTGATAAGGGAAAATCTTATTAGAGTATCTTGAACCTTAAAAAGAGCTTGCATAGTGCGTAGAAAGCGTGGATATGAGGCTAGCAAGAAAATGTCTGTGTTTTTGCTCTTGCAACTACGCAGTAGAAAGGTATATGCCAAAGATAGCTTAGCTAAAAATTCAAGGGCATTAAAAAAATTTATCCTTCATCTAAAAAAACAACATAAGATCAAATCAAAGAACAAGATTTGTATAAAATCTTGCTAAAATGATAAGAAATAGTTAAGTTGTTTTAAGCCTAAATTTTTAATAGAACATAACTTAAAAATCCTTTGCCTTAAGTTAAATTCAGCCTCTATTCTTCTATGATATCCAAAGATACCTTGCCATTTTTTATCTCCTTGATGCGAACTTTTAGCTCCTCACCCTCTCTTAAAGTGCCCTTGATCTTTGATATATGCAAAAGCCCATCCACTCCGTCTCTAAGCTCTATAAAGGCTCCAAAGGACACCACACTCTTTACCCTTCCTGTAAATTCCTCTCCCACCTCAAAGGCTGCATAGGATTTAGGCTCTCTTTTTTTGCCAAATTTATTCTCCTTTGAGGTAAGGGTGATGATATAATCCCTTGCTGCTTTCACCTGTTCTCCTTGTGCACCAGCTATCTTAACCTCTCCTTTTTCCCTATCTAAATCGATGGAAACTCCAAATTTTTCTATGATCTCTTTAATAGTCTTACCAGCTTGTCCTATTATATCTACTATTTTAGAGGGATCAACACTGAAAAGCTCAAGCTTTGGCAAAATTTCTTCGTTTATAATGATCTGCTTTTGAGCTTCTTCCATAAGCTCTAAGATATAAAGCCTAGCATTTCTTGCTTGATAAAGGGCTTTTTTTAGAGTTTCTTGATCAATGCCTCCAAGCTTTATGTCCATTTGAAGTGCTGTTATGCCATCTTTTGACCCAGCTACCTTAAAGTCCATATCTCCATCGTGATCCTCTAAACCCATTATATCTGTTAAAACAGCAGATCTGCCCTCCTCAAAAACAAGCCCCATAGCAACCCCTGCTACAAGCTTTAAGCTTTCAACCCCAGCAGCCCTTAAAGCAAGTGAGCCTCCGCAAACAGTAGCCATTGAGGATGAGCCATTGCTTTCTAAAATTTCACTAACAAGTCTGATTACATAGGGGTAATTCTCATCCACGCTTGGATATAAAGCTCTTTTGGCAAGATTTCCATGTCCAAGCTCCCTTCTACCAGGTGCTTTGATAGCACTTGCTTCGCCCACACAAAAGCCAGGAAAATTATAATTTACCATAAATCTTTCAGCTTGTGCCTCAGTTTCTGTAAGTAAATCACTTAGCTGGGCATCGCTATCGCTTCCAAGTGTAGCTACTACCAAGGCTTGAGTTTGTCCCCTTGTAAAAAGGCAGGATCCGTGAGCCTTTGGCAAGATATTTGTTTCTATGCTAATGGGGCGAATTTCATCTAATCTTCGTCCATCCGCACGAAGCCCCTCGTTTATGATCATCTTCCTTACTATCTTTCTTTTTACTGAATTTAAAGCCTTGATAATTTCTTCTTTTTGCCATTCTTGCACAGATTTTAAATTTGCAATCTCATTTGCTATCTTGTTTAAGCCACTAGCCCTTTCACTCTTTGCCATTTGAGTAAGGGCATCCTTGATGGCTTGAATGTAATGTTGCTCTATGAATTCTAGCAAGGTGGGATCTTCTTTATCTTCTCTTAATTCAAACTCGCCAATTTTTTTGTGCTTGTTAAAGGCTTCCTCATAAGCATTTGAGCCGTTTTCTATGCCCTTTTGAGCCAAAGTTAAAGCCTCTAAGATCTGATCCTCGCTTTCTTCGTTCATATTTTGAGAACTTTGATTTGTTATTCCTGCAAAGGGTGCAACCACAGGTATAAACTCACCCTCACTAGGCAAGGATCTCATTTCTATCATCAAAAGCTCATCTTTTACACCCGAAACAAAGAGATCAAGGGTGGAGTTTTTAAGCTCACTGTTTGTGGGATTTAATCTTAGCTCCCCTTCAATCCTAGCTATCCTAACCCCACAAACAGGAGCTTTTATTTCTATATCGCTTAGATAAAGTGCCACGCTAGCAGCATTTAAAGCCATTACCTGCAAATCAACCTCGCTGTCGCAAGAAAGCACCAAGATGGTAATTTGAGTAGGATAGGTATAGCCCTTTGGAAACAAGGGACGAAGGCTTCTGTCTATGAGCCTTGCTGTTAGGGTTTCGTGATCGCTTGGCTTTGTCTCTCTTTTTATATAACCACCTGGAATCCTACCCACTGAGTAGGATTTTTCTATGTATTGCACTGTAAGTGGCAAGAAATCCTCTTCTACTGGCTTATCCTCATGTGCAACTGTGGCTAGCATAACTGTTTGATCCTGGGTTAAAAGCACAGCACCTGCTGCTTGCTTTGCAAGTTTATCTACATCGAAGATCTCTTTGTGATTGTTAAGTTCTATGGTGTATTGCATACTCTTCCTTTCAAATTGGCGCTTTTTAAAACTTTTAAATTTAAGAAACTATTAAATTACTCAAAGCCTAGTTTTTTGCAAAGTGTAGCTTTAAAAACTTTTTTAATAAAGCACAGCAGAAAATAAAATTTATAAGGCATAGTTTTTTAAGCAACTAGCTTTTTGCAAAAGCCTTATTTTAAATTTTTTTAAGCTTAAATTCAAAAGCTTGCAAGAATTTTCTTAAAAATGGCTTTAAAATTTGTCATTTTATCATATTTTTAATTTTATAAAGCTTAAATATTGTGGCTATGCTATCTTAATTTTAAGCTTGAAATCAAATTCATAAACTTAAATTTAATTTAAAAATTACTCTTTTTCAAAAAAAGTTTTGCCTTTTTTAGCTTTTTTGGCAAAGGAGTGAATTTTATCAATGTAACTTGTGATATTTTTCGTGTAAATGCCCGGCTTTTTTAAAATGTCAATTTTATCTTGTGCCACAAAAAAATTATTCTCTTTAAATACCTTGCAAAGCCTTCTTAAGCACAAAAGATTTTTGCTTAAATTCCATCAACAGCACTTTCATTTTCCCTCAAAGAAAGATCATAATTTAGCCCCCCAATAGGATAAAAATTAAAGGCAAAATAAACCCCCCTTCTAAGCTTTGCTGTTATACCAGCACTTGTAAGCTGTGGATCTATCCTTTCTTTGTAGATTAAAGAATAATTAAAGCATTTGATCTGATAGCTATATCCAAGCTCCCAGGCATTAAAATGATCTCTATTTGTATCAAACCAAGCCCCTGCAAAGAATTTATAATTGACATTATGAGTATAATCTATCCTAGCACTTATAAAATTATACTTTTGCAAGTTAAGTTCTAAATTTGATATTTCGCTTGGATCGTATTTATAAGCGTGAGAAAGATTTAAATTTATCTTATTTGTATTTATATCAAGACTGCTAATTACCTTTGTGAATTTATACTCCTTGTTTGAGTATGTTGTTTCATTACTTAGCCAAATATTTTGAGTAAAAAAATACCTTGTGGTGTTTTTTACATTATCAAGCTTGGTTGAGGTAGTATCAAAGCTTAAATTCACTCCGTGTTTTAGCTTTTTATTTGCGTTTTTGTCATAAAAATACTGATCAAGTTTCAAATCCAACCTTTCTGTTTCTGGATTTTGTACATTTAAAAAACTTTGAGTAATTTCACCCGATCTTGCTCCTTTTAGTAGATAATTAGTCCCCAAATAAACTGTGTGATAAAAATCATCATAAGGCTTTGAAAGCTCTGTGTATAAGGATAGCTCGTGGTAGTTTTCAAAGAGATGTTCTTGTTCTTTTTCGTATTTTGTATAATTTACAAAGGAGCTATAAAGCCTTTCTGTGAAGCTAAACTGCAAAAAATCCCCAAAAAGCCCTGTATGATAAGTAAGGGGTAGATTAAAGCTTGTGATATTAGCATAAACTCCTATGTTTCTGTAATATCTATTATAGTTTGCATCAAAAGAGTATAAGAGGTGATTTGTAAAAAGCTTGCCTAAGAATCTATGGTATTGAAAGGAGGGATATTCTTGCAAGGTGTCTTTGTTGTCAAGCTTTGAGGTGTCTATGTAATAATTTGCATAGCTTGCATAGTAGTTGTTGGTGTCTGCTAAAAAATAATTAAATTTAGAAGTAACAAGAGAGGTCATATCCCTAAAATTCCTTGCTTCTAAATTTAAATAATCCACATCATTAAGATAGATAGCATCAAGAAAAAGCCCTTCTTGAAAGCTATCTGAAAGCTTAAAAAGGTTTTTGATAAAACCATCTCTTAGATACTTAAATTCTAAGCCTGCGTGGGTTTGATTTTGTAGATTTTTTTCCTTAAAATAAGCCCCATTTTCCCTAAAAAAGCCCAAATTCAACTCCCCACTTGAAAAAGGAGAATCCATAAACCTAAGGCTTGAGTAAGCACCAAGCCCCCTAGTGCTTCTTAACTGAAAGGCATATTCTAAATCTGCTTTATCTCCAAGGGTGATGTATAAGGGCTGTCTGTAATAAAAGCCATCATCTTGATTAATCTCAAACTCTGGTATCAAAAGCCCTGTTTTTCTCGCACTATCCACGCTAAAACCAAGATATGGCAGATAAAATATAGGGGTATTTTTCACATATAATTTTGCATTATAAAGGTGTAAATAGTTATTTTGCCTATCAAGTTCTCCGCTTGAAAACCCAATTTTCCAAGAAGGATCTTGCACATTACAACTTGAAACTATGGAGTTTTTGCCTACAAAAACAGTGCTATTTAGATCGCTTTGCTCACTTTGAAACCATACTTCTATGTTATTATCAGCAAAAAAAAAGTTCTTAAAACTAGCCTCATTTGAGGCTAAGTTTAATCTAGCATAGCAAGAATTAAATCTTTCTGTTTGCCCTCTTAAGATATTAATATCGCCAAAAAGCTCTATTTCCTTGCTTGTTTCGTTGTAGGTAGCCTTGTTTGCACTTATATAATAAAGATTTGAAAATATAAGCACCTTAGAATCAGCACTTATTATATCCTCATTTTTTTGCACATTCATAGCATAAAAATCAACCTCAGCACCAAAAAGGAAGGAAAAAAAAAGAAGCAAAAGCGAGATTTTAGGCAAGTTCTATCACCAAGGTCTTAGCAAGCAGATCCTCCCAGGTTCTTCTTAATTCATTACCCAAGGCCCAGGCAAAGCCAAGCATAAAAGCCGTATCGCTAAGCTGTCTTATGGCTGCTCTTAGAGCACTTTGCATAGCATTTGGCTTGTCAAGGCTTTTTTCATCGATGATGGCTATCTTGCAAAGCATCTTGCCAGGACTTGCCCCATAAAGCAGGGTAAAGAGGAAGTGATAAATAAATTGAAGTATTATAAAACCAAGGGCAAAATCTTGAATCACTAGGATAATCTCTGTAAAATCACTAAGATTTGAAAGCTTATCAAATAATATTATAAAAACTATGAAAGATAAGATTAAACTGTCTATAAGATAGGCAAGGACTCTTTTTTTAAAGCTTGCTATTTTAAGTCCTTCTCTTTCAAGCTTGTCTAAGAGCTCATTCATCTAAGCACCTGATATGCTATGTCGCTGCGATACTGTTTGCCCTTGAATTTAACGCTTTTGCAAAGCTCATATGCCCTACTTTGTGCTTCTTTTATGTCTTTGCCAAGCCCAACGCAAACAAGCACCCTGCCTCCTGTGGCATAAAGCTTTTCATCTTCAAGGCTAACGCCAGCATAAGATATGTGTGAATTTGAAGGGATTTGATCCAAGAAAATTTCAGCCCTTAAAGATGCTTTATAAGGATAATTTTCACTAGCACAAACCACCCCCACAGCAAATTCATCCTTTAATTTAAGCCTTGTTTTTGAAAGCCTTTTTTCAACGCAAGCAAGGAAAATATCAAGTGGATTTTCAATAAGAGGCATTAAAACCTCGCATTCTGGATCTCCAAAGCGAACATTAAACTCCAAAACAAAGGGTGTGTCATTCACTATCATAAGTCCAGCAAACAAAACGCCTTTAAATTCAGCCCCCTCAGCTTTCATACCTCTAACAGTTGGAGCGATTATATGCTCTTCAATGTCTTTTAAAATCTTTTTTGTAGCCAAAGAACTAGGGGTGTAAGCACCCATACCTCCTGTGTTGGGTCCTTGATCCTTATCTTTTAGCCTTTTATGATCCTGACAAGCAGGTAAAAGCACGAAATCATCTCCATCGCACAAAGCAAAGATGCTTAACTCAAAGCCATCTAAGAACTCCTCTATAATCACACATCTACCTGCTTCGCCAAAGCTAGCCCCACTTAGCATATCTTTTGCCACATTTAAGGCCTCATCTTTTGTCTGTGCTATGATGACACCCTTGCCAGCACAAAGCCCATCAGCCTTTACTACTATGGGGGTTTGTAAGCTGTTTATGAATTTTTTAGCCTCACTAAGATCGCTAGTTTGTAGAAATTTGGCTGTTTTGATCTTATGCCTTTGTAAAAACTCCTTCATAAAGGCCTTTGAGCTTTCAAGTCTAGCTGCTTTTTGAGTGGGTCCAAGGATCTTTAATTTTGCTTTCTCAAAGCTATCTACAACCCCCCTTGCTAAAAAATCCTCGCTTCCAACTATACATAAATCAATGCCCTCATCCCTTGCAAAGCTTACAAGCTTATCTATCTCAGTAAAGCTTAAATTCACGCCAAGCTTTACTGTGCCACCATTTCCAGGGGCAAAAAAAAGTTTTATATTATTATCAGCTCTTTGCAAGGCAAGGGCTATGGAGTATTCTCTTGCCCCACTTCCTAAGATTAAGATCTTCATAAAATTCTCCAAAATTCACACAAAATTCAAAACAAGCTAAATGTTTAAAATAAAACTAAGGCTAAATTTAAAAAATATTGCTAAAAAACAAGGGGTTGAATTTAAGATATTTTCAAAGCCTTTAAGCTAAAGCCTTAAATTCAAAGAGGCTTAAATTTAGCTAAAACCCAAACGGTCGTTAGTGCATATTAGACCCCAAAAAGTCAAAGAAGCCACTAGGCAGTCCTTAAAGGCTGCAACTTCTCGCCTCTTGCAAGGCTCAAGCGAAGCCACAGACACGGTGTAACCGCACGTCGTAGCAAATAAAAATGTGTTGGATCAACGAACACCGAGCTCGAGCCGTTCAGGCTAGAAAATTATAGCAGTTTTTCTTAAATGTTTTATGATAAGATCTTAAATTTAACCTTACCTGTCTTATCAAGTTTCTTGCCCTCTAAGATAAGATCTGCTGTTTTTTCCCACAATGTTGCCTCATCTATATAAATAAGATCAAAAACATCATCACGCATTAAAAATGTAAAGCCAGCCTTTTTGTTTGCTTGTTTTACGAGACTATAAGGGTTTTGAGAGAAGATATTTACCTTGACATTTGTTATTAGCTCCTCATTAGAACTTACAATGAGAAATCTTTTTCTATGCTCTTTAAAGATATTTTGCATATATGAAAGAAGGCTTTGATCGTGTGGGCTTAAAGAGTATTTATCAAGCCTACTTAGATGAATTTCTGCAAAGGATAAGGAGCAAAAGCCGCTGTGTATGTTATCCTTTGCGAAGTATTGATTCTTGACCCCCTTTGAGCCAACAGATAAGGCCCAAATTCTTGTATCCATAATGGTAGCACAAAGATCAAGCCCTGAGACTATCTTTTGAAAAAGCTTTTGTCTAGCTAGCATAAAGGCTTTTTCAAAGCTTTCAAGATTGCTTTTATAAAACTCATCCTTTAAGGCTATTAATCTTGCTATGTTTTTTTCATACTCTGCAATTTCTTTGACTAAGCGATCTATCCTTTCTTGCTTGGCTGTGATCTTTTCTGGATCAGGCTTTGACTTAGAGGTTTCATATTTTAGATCCATCCTAGCACTTCTGACTTGAAACTGACAAGTTTTCGCCCTAGTTTGATAGGTATCAACGGTCGATAAAAGGGCTAGGTAATAACACTGTACATTTAAGAAATGTTTAAAGAAGATCTTTTTTACATCTATGTTTTTTTGATTATTTTTCATATCATTATAAGCACCTTCTAAACGCATGGTGATGCTTTTTATGTTAGAAAAATCCCTTTGATTTATTGAATTATCCATAAAAATAAGGCTATCAAAAGCCTTTGTGAGAAATTTTTTCATCATAAAATAATTTAGAGTAACAATGGGGGTTTTTTCTAGGGTTTGCATATTTGATTGAAGGCTTTCAACAGAAAGAATTTCAGCCTCAAAGAACTTCTGTATGACCTGGGGTATGGTTACTGAGAGGGGTATGTGGTCTAATTCGTTAAAATTTGTGGTTCTGTAAAGTTGCATTACATAATTTGTTCTTTTTGTGTTTTGAATGTCTTCAAGCTCATCATCGCTATCCGTTCGCCAAAAATCATTCTCCAAAACAAAGTCAGCCTCGCTAAATTCTTGGAATTTAGAAGGACTGAGGCTTGAAATTCTTTTATTTTCATCCGCTTCAAATTCTACATAAACACCAACACTAGGCATACTTCTTTTATGCTGCCAACTATTTCTATTAAAATCATAAAAGACCTTCGCTAAATTCATAACAGTTCCACGTCCTGTGGATTCCATATACATTACTATCTTACCGTGCATCTTAAACTCTTTTGTGTAGAAAATAAAAATTAGATTTTATCAAATTTTTTCATATTTTGCAAATTATTCTAAGTGCTTTTTGTCTTTCATAGTGCCTTGAAACCTAAAAGAAACAGTTGCAAACACTCAATTTAATCCTTACAAAAAGGATAAAAGATTTAAAGTAAGCTTAATCTTAATAAAATTTAGGTTCAATTAAACTTAAACCAAAGAGTTTTAATTTAACTACTAATAAAAACAAAGCTTTGTTTCATAAATTTAACAGATAGAATTTAAGGGAATGTTGAAGTATTTTTTATTTCACTTGACTTTCATCTTTGCAAGAAAGAACAAAGACATAAGAGTTTGTAAGAGACAATAAAAAAGAATTTGCAAAGGAACAAAACCACATCAAAGAAACTGTGAATTTTTACTTCGTGTTAAGCACTTACAAGTGCATAGTAAATGAGCTATGAGAAGTTTAGACTTACCAAATTTAATGGATAAAAAGCAAATTTTATCCTTCATTGAAAGGAAATGGAAATTAAATATAATGCAAAAAATTTACAACAAAATTCTCATCCAAATTTATTAAAATTGATAAGAGAAAATCCTGTTAAATTTAATTGAGCCTTTAATCTTAATAAAATTCACAAAGCCTTGAATTTTTTAAAAAGCCAAAACAAATAAAAAACCTTGAATTTAAACAAGCATTGCCTCATTTTAAACAAATTCAAAACTCAAAATAACCTAGCAAACAACTAAGCTTCTTTTTTTTAAAAGTTTAAATCAAAGTTTCTTTGACAAAACGAAAAAAATTCAAACACACGAAGTGTTTTTTAAAAATATTCTTGTAGCATAGCTACAAGCTTTAAGAAGTTTTTTAACACAAGCTATATTTTCAAAGGCATAATTTTTAGCCTTGTTAATCTAAAATCAAGGCTAAAAAGCCTTAAATTCAAGCCTTTAATTTCACCAAAAGCTCCAAGGTCAAATTCGCCTGATGGGCAGCACAAAGCATTACCCTTGGTGCCATCAAGCCATTTCCAACCTTGGCCGCACTTACTAAATCCCCGCACACATAAAAATACTCCCCTATTTTTCTCGTTTCAATGGCATTTGAGTTGCCATATCCTGCAAGTCCTGAGGCACATATGAGCGTGGTTTTAGGAAAATGTGTGTGAAAATTTTGAGCTAGCATAGCCTTTGCGGCTGCACTGTCAAAGGCTTCGCAAACTATATCGCAGTCTTTAAACAAAGAGGCTATGTTATCTGGTGTGATTTTGACATTTTGAGTAAGCACTGTTATGAAGGGGTTTATCTTTGTTATTTGTTCGCTTAAAGCCTGTGTTTTAGGCTTTGCTAAATCTTCTACAAAATAGCTTTGTCTGTTTAAATTGCTAGGTTCTACAAGATCAAAATCAATAAGCAAGAGCTTCCCCACCCCTATCCTAGCAAGCATCACAGCTATGTTTGAACCAAGCCCTCCAAGCCCACACACAGCCACAAAGCCCTTTTTAAGCCTACTGTGTACCTTTGGGGTATGACGAGAGCTCATCATAGCCTCCAAAGCCTCTTGTGGAGGCATTTTGCCCCTAGCTATGCAAAAAAGCTCATCGCCCTCTTTAAGCTCTAAGTCCTCCTTGGTACAAAAGCCATTTACTATCCAAACATCGCTTTCATCACTGCTCTTAGAGCTTAAAAACTCAACAGTACTTCTTGCCTTAGTTTCACAATCTTCGTTATTAAATTTTATCCTCATCTTTTTCTCTTAGTCATCAAATCTCTTTAAAAGTGGCTTGTAAAAGTCTATTCTTCTATCTCTAAAAAACTGCCACCATCTTCTAACCTCTTCATTTCGATCTAGATCAATCTCAACAAAAAACACGCCCTCATCCACTGAATTTGCCCTAAAAAGCTCCTCGCCTTGAGGTCCAAAAACAAAGGAATTGCCCCAAAATCTTATGCCATCCACACTCGCACCCTTTGCAAACCTTTTAGAATTCAACTTATTATCCTCTTTTAAGGCATGGTTTTTAGCCTTTAAGGCTTTACTGTCTAAAAGTTTGCTTTCAAGGCTTGGCTTAGATAAATAAGCCCCCTCAAAGCCAGCACGGTTAATAGCCACCACACTTAGTCCATTTGCCACAGCGTGCCCTCTTTGAACTGCTATCCAAGCCTCAAGCTGCCTTTGCTTTTCTTCTTCACTGTCGCTATCAAACCACCCAATAGCAGTGGGGTAGATAAGAATTTGCGCACCTTTTAAAGCCATTATCCTAGCAGCTTCTGGAAACCACTGATCCCAGCACACAAGCACTCCAAGCCTACCAACGCTTGTATTTATAGGCTCAAAACCAAGATCCCCTTGAGTAAAATAAAACTTCTCATAAAAATTTGGATCCTCAGGTATATGCATCTTGCGGTATCTTCCTGCAATGCTTCCGTCCTTTTCAAAGACCACAGCTGTATTGTGATAAAGCCCACAAGCTCGCTTTTCAAAAAGAGAGGTAAGCAAGATAATATTATTTTTCTTAGCCTCCTTGCTCCAAAACTCTAAATCCTTTTCGTAATCCTTTGCTAGATCAAAATTTAAAACATCCTCGCTTTGACAAAAATAAGGAGCTTGATGAAGCTCGTTTAAGCACACCAGATCAGCTTTTTTCTTGGCTGCTTGTGCTATGAGCTTTGTTGTGTAGGCATTTGTAGCCTCTTTTGTGCCTTTGAAGGCTTGTTGGATAAGGGCTAGTTTCATACTGTATCCTTTTTAATAGAATCATCATAGGGATCAAGATGGATTTGAATGTTAAAATTTACCTCCTTAAATTCAGCCTTAATCCTAGCCTCAAGCTCATCGCTTATTGCGTGTGCTGAGGAAAGAGAGATAAGGGGCGTAAAAACCAAATGCACACTAAGATAGCTAGTAGCAGGGCTAAGGCGGGTTTTTAGCTCGTGAAAGCTAAGAATTTGAGAGTTTTGGGATATTAATTCTTTGATTCTAGCTACCATCTTTTCATCAAGTGCCTTATCCATAAGTATTTCTATGCTTTTTTTGGCTATTTTTAAGGCTGAAAGGCATATATAAAGGCTTATTAAAATCGCAAAAAGCCCATCTATAAAGCCCAAATTTGTAAAATAAATAAGTGTAAGTGCTATGAAGGTAGCCAAATTTGTCAAAAAATCCGTGCGGTAATGAAGGCTATCAGCTTCAACTATAAGAGACTTTGTCCTTTTTGCAACGCTACTTAAAAAAAGCGTTAAAAGAAGGCTTACAAGGCTAGCAAAGATCATAACAGCAAGGCTAGCACTTAAATCAGTAACGCCCTCGTTTTTGTAAAGTTTATTCACTCCTTCATAAAAGATAAAAAGAGCCATAGCCGTGATAAATAAGGCTTCTAAAAGACCCATCAAGGCTTCAAGCTTGTCAAAGCCAAAATTATAACTAGCATTACTTTCTTTTGCTGCCTTTTTGATAGCAAAGAAATTCAACACAGAAATAACAAAGTCCATCAAGGAATCAAGTGCCGATGAGAGCACGGCTAGGCTATTGCTAAAAAGTGCCACTGTGAGCTTTATTAAAGCCAAACAAAGAGCGCAAAAACTTGCTATGAGGGTTGCTTTTTTGGGATTTATGCTGTTTAAGCCTGTGTTTAAAAGGATCTTTGCTTTCATCTTGCCTTCCTTTTTGCTGAATTTTGTGATCTTTTTAGAATGAGGGGTGAATTTGTGCTTGAATTTAAGGCTTGGACTGTAAAATTTATATTTTGTGTTGAGTGTGTCTTTGAAAAATTCACGCAAGTTCTTTTTGACTTTGCACCTTTGACTAAGAAATTCACAGCAAAATGCAAACTTATAAATGTTATAACTGTCTTGTTTTGATCTTTTAAAAAGCTTATAAAATTAATAAGATCTTTGAATTTAAAATTCAAGGATCTTGTTAAATTTTTGTTTGAAAAAATTATAAACTTGGTTAAAATTTTGCCAAAAAAATTAAGCTCTTCTTGTCTTTTTTTCTTCAAAAAATTCACAGTTTTGCCAAATTTCTTTCTCATCTTTGCCCCAAAAAACGGTTTTGACAAGCACAGTGCAAGGAGCCATTTTGCCTTAAAAAGATCTCAGCCCTAACAGGCACTATTTTTTTATTTGGCAAGGCTTCACTAAGCCTTTTACACACTAGCTCGTCCATTTTATCATCATAAATGGGAACTATTAAGGCCTCATTTATGAAGACAAAATTTGCATAAGTAGCGCCAAGACGGCGCCCTTCATAGAATTTAGCACTAGGAAGGGGCAGTTCTACAAGCTTAAAGGATGTTTTTTCAAGCTCTTTTTTCATCCTTTGCAAGGGTTCAAAATGCTCATCTTTTTCATCCTCACAAATACTAAAAGCTATGGTATCAGAGGCTATGAAACGAGCTAGGGTATCTATGTGGCTATCTGTATCATCTCCTTTTATGAAGCCATTTTCAAGCCAGATAATGCTTTTAAGCCCAAAAAGCTCTTTTAGCCTTGCTTCTAGCTGTGCTTTACTTAAATTTGCATTGCGGTTTGAATTTAAAAGGCATTTTGTGGTAGTTAGCATAACTCCCTCCCCATTAAAATCAATGCTGCCTCCCTCCAAGATAAGCGAAATCTCACGCAACTCGCCTTTTAAGTGCTCTTTAAAAAGTTGTGAATTTACGGTGTTATCAAGCTCACTTTTAAATTTATTACCCCAAGCATTAAAGCTAAAATCATAACTTATAAGCCTTTGTCCCTCGCAAACATCTATAAAACCATAATCTCTAATCCAAGTATCATTCGTAGGACAAAGAAAAAACTCGGCATTTTTTATATCCTTAAAGGGCTTAAAATCGCTCTCATTTGGGGCTATGAAAAGCACTTTTTGAAATTTACTCACAGCCAAGGCAAAATCATAATAAGCACTTAAAATTTCGCTTAAATAAGGCTTCCAATCGGTTTTTTCGTGCGGCAAGGAAAGTGCTAAGAGCTCTTGTTTGCTCCACTCCGCTAAGGCTTTTATCTTTGGCATTTTATACTCTTTAAATTTTTTGCAAGGCTTGTAGCCTAGCTTGTGTTTTATGGCTTCTTTTATGGCTTAAATACTAAATTATAATTTTAGCATTTTTGACAGTAAATTTAGCCTTAAAATTTAAGATTTTATCAATTTTATTTAAAATTGATAAAATTTCTTTAAAGGCTTAAATTTAACAATAAGATCTTTATCTTAAATTTAAAGGCAGAAACTGTTTTTACTGTATAATTTTAGGCTAAAATATTGACAAGGATAAACAATGCTAGAAAGTCTTTTTCAAGGTGCCTTGCTTGGTCTTGGCGTGGCTGTTCCTTTTGGACCCTTGAATGTTTTAATTTTAAGCTATGCCCTAAAATCCTTTAAAAACGCCTTTGCTACTGGGCTTGGTGCTATGAGTGCTGATATTTTTTATCTTATCTTGCTACTTTTTGGGGTTTTGATCTTTTTAACAAATGAAACATTCAACAAAATAATAGCCATTTTGGGCTTTTTATTTCTCAGCTATATGGCATTTTCAATGCTTAAGGTAAAGCCTAAAGCCTTGGAATTTAGCGACAAAAAGGCACAAGAAAGCGTTACAAAAAGCTTTATCAAGGGCTTTACCCTTAATCTTTTTAATCCCTATGTAATAGGCTTTTGGGCAAGTGTGTCTTTGATTTTTAGTCAAAACGCACATCCGGCGCTAACAGTACTTGGGCTTTTTGCAGCTATTTTTGCTTGGGTCTTTTCTTTGAGCTTTTTTGTAGCTAAATTTGCCCATAAATTCACAGCAAAGATCATTCGCATCATAAATATAATCTCAGCCATAATCATAGAATATTTTGCCATTTTGTTGCTTTATAAGGTTTTTATGGCAAATGTGTTATAATGTCAAAAAAGGAGGGTAAAATGAAGGGATTAAGCCTATTAAACGAGCTTTTACGCTTTAAATCACTAACTCCTAAGGATGATGGGGCCTTAAATTATATAGCCTTAGAGCTTGATGAATTTGAAGCCTTTTTCATAGAAAAAGAGGGGGTTAAAAATCTCTTATTAAGCAAGAAATTTGCTGATATAGGAGAGCATCTAGCCTTTGCAGGGCATATAGATGTTGTTTTGCCAGGTGAGGGCTGGGATACACCTCCTTTTAAGCCCACTCAAAAAGGGGATTTTCTTTATGCAAGAGGGGCTGTTGATATGAAAAGTGGGCTAGCTGCTTTTATCACAGCCGTGCAAGATGTGAAATTTAAAGGTGCTCGTTTGTCTTTGATCATTACTAGCGATGAGGAGGGAGAGGCTAAATTTGGCACCTTAGAGGTGCTAAAATTTATGAAAGAAAAAAATATGCTCCCAGATTATGCGGTGGTTGCTGAACCAACCTGTGAAAGCACCTTTGGAGATACTGTGAAGATAGGAAGAAGAGGCTCGATCAATGCAAAGCTCACAATCAAGGGCAAACAAGGACATGTAGCCTATCCTGAAAAATGTATAAATCCTGTGCATCTTTTTGCAAGCAGATTGGCACAATTGGCAAACTACGAACTAGTAGGCAAGGATGAGAATTTTGAGGCTTCAAGGATTATAATTACTGACATCAGAGGAGGCATTGAGCT
The DNA here is from genome assembly GCF_006864425.1 of Campylobacter troglodytis. GTDB lineage: Bacteria > Campylobacterota > Campylobacteria > Campylobacterales > Campylobacteraceae > Campylobacter_D > Campylobacter_D troglodytis. Next base: position 25,498 of record NZ_QHLI01000039.1, read on the forward strand.
AAGTAATGTAACTCCAAACGAACTTTGCATAATGTTTAATGTTCGCCATAGCCCAAAACTAAGCCTTGAAGATCTTAAACAATATGTAGAAAAATTGTGCGAGGGGCTTGAATTTAGCCTTGATCTTAAACAAGGATCAAAGCCTTTTTTAACAGATAAGAACTCAAAAATAGCCACAAAGCTCTTTCAAAGCGTGTCTAAGATCACAGATCTAAGCCCAAATTTAAACACAAAGGGTGGTACTAGTGATGCGAGATTTTTTGCTGAATTTGGAGTGAGTGTGGTTGAATTTGGGGTTAAAAATGAAAGTATGCATGCCATAAATGAAAGGGTTAGCATAGCTGATTTTGAAAAACTTTGCCTTGTGTTTAGGGATTTAATAGAGAATTTTTAAGCACCTTGTGTATGAGGCTTTTTGTTTGAGGCTGTGAATTTTTGGCTAAATTGATCAGCTCTAAATTAAATTCAACTAAGCTTATTATTGAGATAGAAATTAAACTTATGGAGGGCTAAATGAGAATCAATGGAGAAGAGCTAGCACTAAGTGAGTTAAAATTTAGCGAGTATTTAAAAGAAAGAGGATTAAGGGCTGAATTTGTAGCCTTGGAGCTAAATGGAAAGATTGTATCAAGGGCTGAATTTGAAACTTTAATCTTAAAAAAAGATGATGTGGCTGAGCTTGTTTGCTTTGTGGGTGGTGGGTGATAAAACCGTCTTTTAAGGCTACTAGAAATTACCATTTTTAGAACTTGTGGCTATTTTAAAAACCGTTAAGCTTACCCTTTTCATTAAAGAAATTTTGTTTTAATCTTGTTTATTGCGTGATAAGACGAACAAGGAACAATGCTTTTAAACTTATAGCACAAATTCAAATATTAAAAACATTAAACTTGATAAGGCCTTTGAATTTAACCACCCAGCCCTAAATTCAAAAAGCCAAACAAAAATAAACAAAAAGACGCAAAAACAAGAAAAACACAAAAAGAAAAAACAAGGCAAATCAAATA
>NZ_QHLI01000040.1 GCF_006864425.1 Campylobacter troglodytis
GTAGTTACAAGAGGCGTAGCAAAAAATTCACAGTTTCCATTGATATGCTTGTGTCCATTTGCAAACTCATATCTTCCTTTATCCTATAACTAGCCTTTGTTACTTCTACTACGCAGTTACAAGAGTGCGAAGCAAAAAATACCTCAAAATTTTCCTTACATTTGGCGAAATTCGCAAACTAGACTTTGTTTTTCAGAGACATTACTTAAAAAATTCAATTTGGTTTAAGTTGAATTTAGCCTTAGTTTAATCAAATCTTAAAATTTAATCCTCAAAATTTCTTTTATAAAAGATATTTTTTCTATCCTAGTATGCCAACTGTCTTAAATGTAGTTTCTTTGTAAAACGAAATTTCTTTAGCTACGCATAGCTTCTTTGCTAAAAAATTCTCATATAAAGAGAAATTTTTTGCAACAATGAAGTTTATCTAGTAAAGCTAAATTTATTTAGTGAAACGAAGTGTATTTAGTAAAAAATTTCTTTGAAAAAGCTTAGTTAAAATGAAGAAACACAAATAAAAAAGAGATTTTGTTTATGCTATTTCTAAGATACTAAATCCCTTTTTTATCTCAAAGCAAAGCCTTTTTTAAAAGACAAATTTTATTAAAGTTTAAGAGTGTAAATTTAGCAAATTTTAATCGAAACTCGTTAAGGTTTTTAAATATAAGATAAAATCCCATTAAAACATCTTGAGTCTTATAAAAATTCAAAGCCTTTTTGTGCAAAACATTTTTTAAAAAAGCCAAGTTAAAAGCTTAAACTATTTTTAAAATCTAAAATTCTTAACCTCTTTGTCAAGTTCCTTGCTAACTCCTTGCAAGGCTGTAAGAGCTGTTTTATTTTGCTCGATCGCCTTTTTGTTTTCTAGGCTCATTTGAGCTGTTTGATTAATGTGCTTTTCTATTTCTTCAAGCAAGGCATTTTGCTCTTCAACCTCTTCATTTACAGTTTCTATCTTTTCAAAGCTATCCTTTGCCTTTTCTATGATTGAATTCATATTATCACGCATAGAATCACTTAGCTCCTTTCCTTGCATCACCAAAGGAACTGATTCCTCTATAGCCTTTGAGGTTGTTTGGGTTTCTTGCTGAATTTTTTCATTTACTATGGAGATCTGATTTGTAGCCTCGCCTGTTCTATCAGCAAGCCTTCTCACCTCATCAGCCACCACCGCAAAGCCTCGTCCTACATCTCCTGCTCTGGCTGCTTCTATGGCTGCATTTAGGGCTAACAAATTTGTTTGATCTGTGATCTCGCCTATTAATTCTGTGCTTACTCCTATGTTTTGAGCGTGTTCGCTAAGATAGCCTACCTGTTCTAAGAGCCTTGAGGAATTTTGGGCTATGGTTTGCATTTGACTTGCTGTGTCTATGGCTGCTTGGACATTGCTTTGGCAAATTTCAACTGTTTGTTTTGAATTTTCCTCTGTTTCTCCTACAACCTGGGCTATGTTCTTGGTCTTTTGCACCAAATCTTGCACGCGTGAAGAGGATTTATCAGCTATCTCACTTTGTAAGATGGCTAGCTTTTCGCCTCCCTCAAAAACGGCTGAGATGGCATCTGTTTTGTGATTTACCTCTGTGCTTAGAGTGGCTATTTTTTTAAGTATCTCTGTAAGCTTATCTTTTAAAGTGGATACAGAATCAAGTATGCTTTCTTTATACTTGCTATCTATGCTAAGCCTTAAATTTCCATTGGCGATCTCACCTATGACATAAGATACATAATCAGGTTCAGCCCCAACGGTCTTTTTAATAAAGCTAACCACCCTATAAGCTACAAACAAGGATATTATAATCACAACAGCACAAAGGCTTACAATCTGCGTTAAAAAATTTGAAACATCATCAAAAATTCCTTGGATAATTTGACGGTTTCCAAGCTCTTGGTAGTCTATTAGGGCATTGATCTGGGCTAGCCAGGTGATAAACTGAGGTCTCATATCCCTTAAAATGATCTGCCTGGCTTCTTCATTAAGATCCATATTAAAGAGCTTTAAAACCTCGTTTGTGGTTTGAAGTCCTATGTTTTTGGTATTTGTAATGTCTGCATACATTCTTTTTTCTTCATTATCAAAGAGATCCTTTGCTAAAAAATCATCTAAAATTTTCTCAGCATCATTATATTTTTTTCTTAACTCATAAATTTCACTTAAAATTTGTTCTAATTCGCTCTTATTGGTAAGCAAGGCTATGTCTCTTATTAGTATGGCTCTATCGTGAACTGAGCCTCTTAAATTTATAGCCTGGCGAGATATGGCTCCATTTATATAAACAACCCTTTCAAGTGCCTTGCCCATACCCCTTACCTCAAATTCAGCAAAGGCAACGATAACAAGCATAAAACCTATGATTATTAATATAGCGCAGTAAAGCTTCATCCCAAGAGAAATTTTAGATACCTTTTTGGCACCTTGTTTTGTTTGCACCTTTAACTCCTTGAAAAATTTTCGCTATTATACAGTAAATTAACACATAAAGTGTTTTTTTTTTTTTTGCTTTAAAAATATTGATCTGTCATTTTAAACCTCAAAGCAAAAAGCTCTAAATTCACAAATTCTTAGCATAATAGCAATTACAAATATGATTTTACCCAAAATCAATTGGCTCTATTTTAAACAACCATTGATTTTAGATAAAATATCATATTTGTCATTTTAAGCGTGCGCTAAGAATTTACTTATGAAGAAAGACCTTGAATTTAATGAATTCTTAGCACACGCTTAAAATGACAAATCAACACTTTTTTTGAAAAAGAGCCAATCAATTTAAAAAAGCCTATATTTTCTCACATTCTATTTTTTTATTTCCAATACTTATAAACTGCTTTTTATTAGCCTCAAAGTTTGGTATGAAGGCAAAGCCACTAAGGGGATCAAGTACTATACAAGCCGTTTGTTTTAAATCATTGCTTAATCTTATAACACAGGGGGTGTTTTTGTGAAAGATTAGTTTCTCATAAGGCTTGGTTGCTGTTCTTAGTGGGGAATGAAGTCTGCCGTATTCATCAAAGTTAATGCGAGTAAAGCCAGCACAAGCACCCTTAAACTCAACCTTGCTAACCCCATAGCTTTTTTCTATATTAAATCTAGCACTAGCCCTCGGATCGCTCTTAGAAATAACCCCACTTTGACCTGAGTTCATAAATTTAAGATGATCCAAAAGATCATGTGCTATTTCCCTATCTAAATTTATGGCTGTTCTTCCTAAATTTGCGTTTCCATCTCCGTTTTTATCTAAAAAAATGGTGTAGGTTTGCTCGTTTTCAGTTGCCCAAGCTGATCTTATGAAGTAAAGCTGCCATCTTGCCTTAAACCACTCATCCTTTGTGGCTATTTGAGCTGAGTTTATTCTAAAAGCTCCTTGCATTAGGGCAAGATTTCTAGTATAGCTTAGATCATTTAGGACCTGCTTTAAAGCTTGATAAATTCTTTGATCATTTTTAGGATAAGATCTAGCTAGACTTAAAATTACCCCTAAAATGATAATTACAAGAATAAGTTCAAGCAAAGAAAAAGCCTTTTTCATTTAAGCCTTCTTAGAGTGTAATACTCGCTATGAGGACCTAAATTTATACTAAGATCTGATTTTTTAAAAGTCCTTTCTAAGACAAGATCGTCTTTAAAACTAAGCCCATAAAATTTAAGACGAAGCTGCATAGCCTCATCTGTTTTAAGCCCTGTTATTCCCATATTTTTAAGCTCAAAGGCAAGATCTTTTGCCCTATGATAATCATACACAAAATGCTTGCTTGGTTCTTTAATAAAGGCATATAAGAAGGTGTTAAAGATGATTACAAGATAAGCAAAAAGTAAAAATATAAGAGCACTTTGGATGAAAACCGTATAACTTGTCCTTAATTTTGGCAATCTTATGCGATAAGATGCCATTAAAGAACTAATAAGCAAGGGCGTACAAAGCACACAAAAGGGCAAAAATACCTCCAAATAAAGCCTTTGTCTCAAAGAAAAAACAAGACAAAACAAAAAGCTAACAGTCATTACAAACCAAAGCAAGGGCTTATCAGGCTTAAAGGCAAAGCGGTAAATAACATAAAAATAATACAAAAACACAAGGGGAGAAAAACAAGCAGCAAAAACGCCCAAGGTATCTAAAAAATACCCCCTAGGTCTTCCGTGGTAGTCAAATTCATAAAGATTGATATTTAAAGCAAGCAAAAAGATAGTAAAGCAAACAAGGCTTAAATTTTTCTTGTAAAGGGCATAAAAAAAGAAGGATAAAAAAAGCAAGGCAAAGGAACCATCAACAAACAAGGCAAGAAATAACAAAACATAAAAGCATTTTTTAAAGCCATATTCATAAGCACAAAGTATCAACAAGCTTAAAAAAATCACCAAAGCTGCTTCATTAACACACAAAGCACTTGCTACAGTGCCTGGAAGAAGTAAAAACAAGATCAAAGAATAAAGGGCATCTTGCTTGGTTTTGGTGATTTTAAGAGCATACAAATAAAGCAAGATGGCACTTAAAAGATGAAGGAATACAAAGGGAAGCCTTAGTCCAAGATCATTTTGTCCTAAGAGGCTAACCCCTAAGTTAGCTAAAAAGGCCGTGGGATTTTTTTCATCAAAATAAATTCTAGCCTCTAAATAGCTAATGCTTAAAGTGCTTATACCATAGCTTAAAGCCACTAGATCAAAGAGTAAAATAGCAGCTAAGGCTTTTTTCATCTTTATAACTTAGCTTATAAACCCACTTGCTAAGACAGTATCTTTGTCATAAAATACCGCCATTTGTCCGCTAGCAAGGCCGTACACAGGCTCTTTTAAGCTTATATTTGCGCTAAGATCAGGCAAAATATCAACAACGCAAGGGGTGCTTTTGCTTCTATATCTAATCTTAACCTCGCATTCAAAGCTTAAATTTTCGCTTGACATCTCAGCCCCACTTGCCATTAGGGTCTGTGCTTTAAGATAGCTTTTAGGAGCTAAGAGATTAATGCTTTCAAGCTTAAATTCACTAATTTTCAACTCCTCCTTTGAGCCTACTATGATTTGATTACTCTCAGGCTTAATCTTTAAAACAAAATGAGGCTCGTGGGCTCCTTTTACCTCAAAGCCTCTTCTTTTGCCTATGGTATAGTGCATATAGCCCTCGTGTTTGCCAACAACCTCTCCCTTTGAATTTAAGACCTCGCCTTTAAGATCGGTATTCATAAATTTCTTTAAAACTCCTATGTAGGTATCCTCAACAAAGCAAAGCTCAGCACTTTCCTTTTGAGTAGCAAAGCTTTCAAGCTCTTTTATGCTAGCAGCAAAGGCTTTTATGTTTTCCTTTCTTTTTTCTCCAAGGGGAAAGATGAGATAAGAAAGGGCTTCTTTTTCAGAAGCAGCTAGAAAATAGCTTTGATCCTTTGTTTCATCAAAGGCTGTTTTTAAAAGCCCATCCTCAATCCTAGCATAATGCCCTGTGGCAAGCTTATCGCAGTTTAAGCTCTTTGCAAATTCAAGTAATTTACCAAGCTTTATGAAACGGTTGCACCAAGCGCAAGGATTTGGAGTTCTTCCCTCCTTGTAGCTTTCTACAAAGGGCATATAAACCCTTTGATTAAAGTCCTCTTGTAGATCCAAGATATGATGCTTTATGCCTAAGAATTTGGCTGCCTTTTCCACTCTGGCTATGTTGATTTCGTGATAATTTGGCTTACCGTGTAGCTTCATATAACAACCCTCAACCTCGTGTCCTTGCTGTAGTAGCGTATAAGCTGTTACTGTGCTATCTACGCCACCGCTCATTGCTACTAAAATTTTCATAGATTCTCCTTTAATTTTTCTAAAATATGATCTAAATCATCACTAAGCTCGTAAAGCAACTCATCTCCTTTTGAGATAAGCTCTAAGCCTAGCAAGGATGATCTTATAAACTCATCAAGCCCACTCCAAAATTCAACTCCAACTGCATAAATGGGAACATTTTTGAAATTTAGCTGCTTTAGGGTCAAAACCTCTATAAATTCATCCAAGGTGCCAAAGCCTCCTGGAAAGATGACAAAGGCAAGGCTTTTTTCTATAAGAGCCATCTTGCGAACTGCTAGATTTTTAAAGGTGATATTATAGCCTAGAAAATTGTTACCTTGTTGCTCAAAGGGCAATAAAATATTAAAACCTGTTGATCTTTGCTCTTTTTCTTGTTTGCTTAAGCCCTTCATGTCCTTAGCAGCCATAAAAGCACCCTCATTTGCTGCTTGCATAAGCCCTCCTCCACCGCCACTAACCACAGTAAAACCAGCCCTAACGCACTCAAAGGCTAGCTGTTTAGCCTTTTCATAATAAAGGCTTTTTGGCTTTAAACGAGCAGAGCCAAAGAAGGTTATAGCCTTGTTTAGCTCTATGATGGAGTTAAATTTGGCTATATCATTATCTAGATCCTCGATCATTTTTACTCCGTTTTAATTCTAAAATTTAAAAAATATTTCTAAATAGTAGCACCTGTTATTTAGACATTTGCATAATTTCTAAGCAAATAAATCAAAAAGTCTAAAATTCAAGCCCTGATTAAACATTTTATATCCTTGCTAGCAAATTTTTTTTAAAGCCCTTTTGGCTATAAATTCAAAGTGCTTAAATTCAACAAGCCTTGAATTTAAAATCTCTTTAAGCACTTAGTTAAACAGTTAATAAGCTTTTTTTAAAAAGTGTTGAAATTTTAAAAAACTATTTTAGAAAAACCATCCCTTGCCTTTCTAAAAACTAGGCACAAAAAAATTCACAACAAAAGGCAAGTGCTAAAATTCACAGTTATGCTTGAATTTTAGCTTCTTTTCCGCAAAGCAACGATTTAAAAATTAAGGCTTTTTTATAAAAAGGCTAAAATTCAAACCAAGTTATTTATAATTTAAAATTCAAAATGGCTGAATTTAAGTTGAATTTAAATGCTTTCAAAGGCTTTTTTGTGCTTTAAGCTTAATTGCTAAGAGAAAATTCTATTAAGTTTAATTTAGCCTTTATCTTAGCTGTTCTAATCTTTCCTTTTTCGTGCCTATTTCTGTAATTTGTACTCCAAAATTACCATCCACTATGACAACCTCCCCATAAGCTACCCTTTTATCGCCTATGAGAATTTCCAAAGGATCATTTGCAAGTTGATTAAGCTCGACAACAGAGCCTATGTCCATAGTTAAAACATCCTTTAAAAGCATTTTTTTGTTGCCTATGCGAACACGTATGGGAAGGCGAACATCCATAATTAAATTTATATTTTTAAGCCCCTCAGCCATACCAGCTAGTTTTTCAACATCTTCCTCGCTTAAATTTGCCTCGTCTTTATCAAGCAATTTATACAGCTTTTCATCAAAAACAAGGGCTATTTTTTCATTTAACTCAGCGATTTGAATATCATAAAAATAAAGTTTATAAAAGTCTTTTAGGTCTAAATTATCCGCAACAAAATCGCATTTTTCTAATTTAAGTTCCATCTTTGGAATCTCTTTTTGAGCTCCAAGCGTGGTAGAAAAAGCAGACATTATGTTTAAAATAGATTCTTTTGAAGCATCCATAGCATCAGAATCAAGCTGATCTTTTTTAGAGATATTCTCCTCACCCATCATCCATTCGCTAATAGCACCCATCAAAACAGCACTTACTAAGACCCCAAATTTGCCGCCAACACTAGCATTAAAAATAGCGCTTACCAAGGGAGGCTTTATGCTATCTTGAGCGTTTACGTCAAATTCTTGATACTCGCTAAAAACAGCATTTTTGCCAGTTAGCCCATCAACAGTGCTCTTAGCCTCATCAACCCAGATCTTTAAAAAATCATTCATCATATAACCTCTTCTTCCTCATCCTCATCTTCTTGTGCATCATAAACTTGAGCCTTTGCCCTTCTTTCATCTTCGTATTTTTCAAGGATCTCTTTGATCTCATCTTTATCAGTGCGGATAAGCTCTATGATCTTAACGCTCTTTCTAAATCTATGAAGTCCAATTTGAGCCAAGAAGACATCTTTTTTGTCAATGGACACAATGGCATTATCATCAGCTTGTCTATCAAGCCTTAAAATATCTCCCATTTGTAAATTCAAAAACTCATCTACACTTATCAGGGTCTTTCCTAAGATGACCTCATATACCACCTCAGCACGACCTATTAAGGTTTTAAGCTCCTTGTTACGACTCTTTTTAGCCGAGGTTTCACCCATCATAATGTCTCGGTTTGCCAAACGGCTTAAAATACTTTCTAAATGCACAACAGGATAGCAGATATTTACCATACCGCTTGTATTTGCTATGATGATCTCCATTACAACCATAATGACTATTTCATTTTGTGCGACAATTTGCACAACATTTGGGCTTGATTCCTTTGCCTCAACGCTTGGATAGATCTCAGTTACCGTAGACCAGCTTTCTTTCAATCTTTGCATAATGATACGCAAGATGCTATCAAGCAAATTTAATTCTATGTCTGTTAGTTCTCTTGAGGTTTCATAGCTATCTCCTTGTCCGCCTAAGAGCCTATCTATCATAGGAAAGGCTATGCTAGGATTTATCTCTAAGACACAGTTGCCATCAAGGGGCTTTATGGAAAAAACATTAAAGCTTGTAGGGCTTGGCAAGGACATTAAAAACTCACCATAAGTCATCTGATCAACTGAGTGAAGCTTGATCTCAACTATACTTCGCATTATGGATGAAATTTGAGAGGCGAGATTTCTTGCAAGCTTTTCGTGTATGCCTTTTATTGAGCGAAGCTGTTCTTTTGAAACACGGTTTGGCCTTTTAAAGTCATAAACTACTATATTTCTTTCATCCCGCTCGGTTTTATTGTGAGTAATGCCTGTATCACTGTCATCAACTACTTCAAGAAGGGCGTCTATTTCTTCTTGGGATAAGATCTCAGCCACTTGTTAACCTTTCTCTGATTTTTCTTAGTAATTTTTTATGAATTTGCGAAATTCTACTCTCGCTGATGTTTAAAATTTCGCTAATCTCCTTTAAATTCAGCTCCTCATAATAATAAAGCTGAATTATAAGCTGTTCCCTTTCTTTTAAATCCTCCAAAACCTCGCTTACCTTTTCAAGCAAGGATTCTTTTTCTATCTTTTCAAGGGTGGTGTCCTCGTTATAGCAATCTATTTGCTCATCTAAGGGCAAAACATAACTCACAGCATGAGATAGCTTTGCTTCTTTTATTTTATTAAGCTCTAAATTTAGCCTCTTTGCTAGATATTCATCATCGGGTTCTTCTTCATTTTTTTGAAAATACTCATCTATTAAAATATCTATTTCTTTTATGATCTTTCTATTTCCCCTACTCATCACATCAAGGCTTCTTAGATAATCAAGCATAGCCCCATAAACCCTCTTCTTGCCATAGCCCCAAAAGCTGTCGTTTTGCTCTTTGTCATAGCGGTGAGAAAGCTTGATCATCTCCTCAACCCCTATGCTGATTAGATCATTGACATCAACGCTTGAAGGAAGCCTTTCTTTAAGCCTAAAAGCCATAGCCTTCAAGGCTGGCATATAGCCAACTACCAGATCATCTTGTTCTTTTTTTATGATCTGAGCGTAGGGATTAGGCTGAACGTTTTTTAGCATTTCTCCTTCTTTCCTTTGCCTCGTTTTTTGCAAGTTCTTTTCTTTCTTCATTTAGCTTTATCAAGATATGATCCATCTTCTTTTCTCTAAGGGCCAAATCGCCTATGATGACATTACTTGAATTTTCAACATCCTCCTTGTTAAAGATCCTTCCACCTATCTTTTTAACATCGATAAAATTCATTATAGAAATATGAGCAAGCATATAAAAGCTAAAGGTAATGAGGGCTGTAAAAATGACTATCTCAAAGGCTCCATCAATGCTAATTATGCTAAAGGTTAGCCCTATAAAAAAGCCACAAACAGTAAAAAATGCTATGAAATTCTCTGGTGCTGGTTTCATAATCTCCCCTCAATCTTTCAAAATCTTTCAATAATCCTCTTAAAAAAGCTTGAAAAACTTCTCTTTGAGCTATCATAAAGCACTTTTTGTTCCAACCTATACAAAAGCTTGGAAGTTAGGGCTCTTAGCTCATCATTTACGCTTGAATTTTCATCGCTAAAAAGGGTTCTTTTTTTAATGCTTGTGCTTACCTCCTTGCTTGTGCTTAAAAAGCCAAGTAGCTCTAAAGTAAGAGGGTGCTTTATGTTGCTGTTAGCCACTCTTTTGATGTTTTCAAAGACCCTTAAAGCCTCGTTTTCGTTTTTAACTGAATTTAAAAGCATTAAAAGGGATTCTTTGTTTTTAGAGGTTGTTTTTATGGTTGCGTAAGCATCTGTGATGGCTGCTGGATCAGGCACTGTTACTATTATAACCTCATCTGCCATTTCTAAGAAGTGTTGTATGTTCCCACCTATACCAGCACCTGTGTCTATGATTAAAAAGTCTAAATCATCAAGCACGCTGGCTTGATTTAAAAATCTTTCATAGATATTTTTGTCATTATATTTTAAAATTTCATCCCCACTTTCTCCTGGTATGAGCCATAATTTTGGCTTTACTTCTATTAAAATATCCGCAAGAGAAGATTCTCCTCTTAAAACATGAAGCAGGTTTTTGCTAATTCTAACATTTAAGATAACATCTAAATTTGCAAGCCCTATGTCAGCATCAAAAAGCCCTACCTTGTAGCCATTTTGAGCAAGGACATTGCCTAAATTTGCACTAATGGTGCTTTTTCCTACCCCACCCTTGCCACTTGTAACTGCTATGAAATGAGTGCCTTTTGGCCTATTTTTGTTTTGATTCATTAAGCTTTTTAATTTATTTGCTTGATCGTTCATTCTTCTTTCCTTGTAAAGCCCTCTAAGACGCATTTAACTAAGAATTCGCTACTTGCTAATTCTAAATCATCAGGCACTTCCTGACCTAGGCTAAAAAAGCTAATTGGCACATTTATATCATAGATCAAAGAAAAAACATTGCCAAAGACCTTAGTCTCGTCAAATTTTGTGATGATGAGCGTGTCTATGTTGAGATACTCTTTGAAATTCTCATACACATCCTCTAAGTCCTCAAGCTTGGTGTTTGCTGAGATAACTAAATTCACATCAATGTCGGCATTTGAGTGGGATAAAAACTCCCTTGTTTTTGCTAGTTTGCTTTGATCGTACTGTGAATTTCCTATTGTATCTACTAGGATAACCTCGCAGTAATTAAGCGTTCTTATGGCCTCATCTAAATCCTTTGGCTCTATGCTGTCAATTATAGGTAATTTCATCATCTTTGCATACTGAAAAAGCTGCTCCACAGCACCTATCCTGTAAGTATCAAGGGTGATAATGCCTGTTTTGTAACGTTTATCCCCATAAGCATAGCGAAAGGCAAGCTTTGCTAAGGTTGTGGTCTTGCCAACCCCTGTTGGACCAACTAGCATCATAATCTTTTGCTTTTTAATCTCAGTTTCAAGGCGACACGGCAACATATTGCGAAGCAAGGAGTAAAAATACCTTGACACAGCCTCAGGATTTAGCTTCATAGCCGCTGGCATATTCTCAACAGTTGCCTTCATAATGGCTTCTAAATGCTCTTCTTTCATACCGCTTTCCTTTGCTTGCTTGTAAATGCTTGCAAATTCAGGTGGGATGATGAGATTACCTCTAAGATTAGCCTTGTCCTGCCACATCATATCCACTATCAAAGAGACCTTTTCACTAAGCTTGTTGATCTTTTTTTCAAAGTCTTGCATCTTTTTATCATACTGAGAGATCTCAGAAAGCCCATCAAGCTTTGCTACCTTGGAGATCTCAGCAGAAACTTCCGAAAGCCTTTCTTTGAAATTATCTAACTTACTTTGAGTACTCAAATTTTCTTTACTCTTTGCACTCTCATAAGCTTTTTGCTTGGAAGCCTTTGCCTTTTCTGAAAGATCTAAGACTATGTCCTCATCTATCATTCTTTCATTTGAAGCTGGGGGGGTTATGGTTTTTTGAGGGGGATTTTTGCCTATTTTTTTAAGATGGGCTTGATAATGCTTTTCCTCCACAGCCACAACAACCTCATACAAAGGCTTTTGAGTGAGAGTTTTTGCCTTGATCTGCTTGTGAGTTACTATCATAGCCTCTTCGCCATAATCTTGCTTTACCTTAGGTATGATCTCATCTGTGTTTTCAACTGTGAAGGTATGAATGAGTTGTCCCACGGTTTTGCCTTTCTAAAAGTTCGCCAAGAGGCAAGATAACGCTGATTCTTTCATTAACGCCTGGATGTGGCAGGGTGCAAAAATGATCGTTTTTTGTTTTTTTACTAAAATATAAAAGATCCAAATCAAGAGTCCTTGGTGCGTTTTTAAAGCTCCTTTGCCTTTTAAATTTAAACTCATAGTAAAGTAGGATCTTTAAAAGAAACCTAGCGTGCAAAAAGCTTTGTATGAAAAGAACTGCATTTGTAAAGTCTTTTTGTGCTTCAAAGCCAAAGGGCCTTGTTATAAACAAGGACGAACTAGCAAGGATCTTAATCCTTTTATCTAGCATTAAAAGTCTAAAAAGCTTTTTAAAACAAGCCTTTTCGCTGCTTATATTGCTACCAAGTCCTACAAGGGCAAAGTATTTGTTGGTATTTTTCTTGCTAGTGTAAAAGGGATAAAAGCTCATCCTTTGCATAGTCCTTGCTCCATTTATCCTCACAAAAAGCCTTGATCATTGTTGTTGCTGATTTGCTGCTTTGATCTTTTCTATTTGATCACAAATTTGTAAGATTCCAACCAAGGCTAAATGGTATCCAAAGGGTCCAAAGCCTACAATGGTTCCAGAACAAACAGGAGAAATAAGGCTCTTTTGCCTAAACTCCTCTCTTTGATATATATTGCTAATATGCACCTCGATAGTTGGCAAGGACACAGCAGCTATGGCATCTCTTATGGCTACTGAGTTGTGAGAATACCCTGCTGGATTTATGATGATCCCATCAAATTCACCAAGGCATTCTTGAATTTTATCAACTATCTCGCCTTCAAAATTACTTTGAAAGAACTCAAGCTCTATGCCTCCTTGCTGAGAGGCTGCAAGCTTCATTTGATCGTGTATGTCCTCCATCTTCATAGCACCGTAAATGGCTGCTTCTCTGATCCCTAGCATATTTATATTTGGACCCTGTATAACCATAATCTTCATTACAAAACCTTCAATATCAAATTTAGCTTTTTATTATACCATTCTTAGCTTAATTTTATTATAATGTCTAAAAATTTAGGAGATCTTAGTGTTTATCATAAGGGCTGATTATATTTTTTTATGCGATGAGGATTTTACCGTTCTTAAAGATAAGGCTCTTGTCTTTGATGAGAGGATCAAAGATTTAGGGGATTTTAAGGCTTTGAATTTAAAATACCCACAAGCAAAGATCATAAACACTCCCAAAAACTCCCTAATCTTGCCAGCCTTTATAAATACCCACACGCATTTAGAATTTAGCGCAAATGCCTACACTTTGCATTATGGAGACTTTCTAATCTGGCTTAAAAGCGTCATAAATTCAAGATCTGTTTTAAATGAAAAAGCAAAAGAAGAGCTAATTTTAAACACTATCAAAACTATGCAAAGAAGCGGCATAGGGACCATTGGTGAAATTTCAAGCTTTGGAAGCGATCTAGATGCTTGTGTTAAAAGCTCTGCTAGGATAGTTTTTTTTAACGAGCTTTTGGGGGTAAATGAGGAGCAAAATTCAGCAAAAAAGGCTGAGTTTTTACAAAGATTTAATAAAAGCAAAGAATTTAAAAACGATCTTTTTATGCCAGCCTTATCCATTCACAGCCCCTACTCTACAAATAAGTCCTTGGCTAGATTTGTGCTAGATCTAGCTCACAAAGAAGGCTTACTAATAAGCACTCATTTTTTAGAATCAAATCACGAAAACTTATGGCTTAGAAGTGCCAAGGGAGGCTTTAAAAGATGGCTTAGCTTTTTTGAGCCAAATCCCAAGCCTTGCTACACAGTATCTGAATTTATAGAACTTTTTAAAGGCTTAAGAACGCTTTTTACCCACTGTGTTTATGTCAAAGAAGAGGAATTAGAGCTTTTTGATGAAAATTTGCATCATTTTACTCACTGTGCCTTTTCAAATAGGCTTTTAAGCAAAAAAAGCTTGAATTTAAAACTAGCCTTAAAGCATAACATAAAAGTGCATCTTGGCACAGACGGACTTAGCTCAAACATAAGCCTTTCAATGCTTGATGAAATGAGGGCTAACTTGCTTATACACAGTGAATTTAAAAATTTAGAAGCCCTTGCTAAGAGGCTAATTTTAATGTCTACCTTATATCCTGCTAGGGCTTTGAATTTAGAACTTGGAGAGTTGAAAGTAGGCAAGATAGCAGATCTTAGTGTCTTTGAGTTAGGATCTTGTGAAAATAGCCAAATCGCCCTACAATTTCTTTTAAATTCAAAAACAGTTAAAAAACTCTTTATCAAAGGACAAGAATGCAAGCTTTAAGATCATTTTTCAAGTTTTTAGGGGCGGTGATAAGCTATATAAATACCTATTTTAAGACCTTTGTCTTTTTATTCATAGTGCTTTACCTTTTGCTTTTAAGCTCAAATTCACAAAACTCCTCCTTGGATAAACTTGCAAATTTAGAAAAGATAGAATTAAAGGCTCAGATCATAAACACAGATGTCCTTGTAGAAAAAATAAACTCAATCAAAAATAATCCGCATATTAAAGGCGTACTTTTTGTCATAGATAGCCCAGGAGGTGCCTTTGCTCCTAGTATGGAGCTAGCCTTAGCCATTAAGGAGTTAAAAGCCAAAAAGCCTGTGGTTGTGTATGCAAGTGGGACTATGGCAAGTGGGAGCTATCTTGCAGGAGCAAGTGCTAATGAGATCGTAGCAAATCCAGCCTCTTTGATAGGATCAATTGGAGTTATAATGCAAGGAGCTGATCTTAGTGAGTTAGCCCAAAAGCTTGGCATAAAGGCTCAAACTGTAAAGGCAGGTGAATTTAAAGAAATAGGCACCTTTACAAGAACTTGGAGCGAAGAGGAAAGAAAATTTATGCAAAATTTGGTGGAAAAATCCTACGAGCTTTTCGTTAGCTTTGTGGCAACTGAGAGAAAACTAAGGCTTGAAGATAAGGATCTGTGGGCAAATGCAAGGGTGTTTTTATCAGCTGAGGCTTTAACTGTGGGGCTTATAGATAGGCTTGGAAATTTAGAAGAGGCAAAAAAGCGAATAACCCAGCTTTCACAGGTTCAAAAGCCTGTGTGGAAAAAGCCTGATCCCATAGAAAAAATTCTAAAAAAGCTTGATGAAATGGGTATTAATTTATTAAGCAAATTGCTTTCAAGCACCCTTTTTGCTAGAATTTAACTGTGTTAGCTTAATTTAACCGTGAAAATTATAAAACACGTTGTAAAAATAAACGGTGTTTGAAAATTAGGCTCAAGATACTCTAACATAATTTTTTCTTATCAATTTCAGCAAATTTTGATGAGAATATTGCCTTAAATTTTTTGTCTTAACTCTGTTTCTTTTAAGTGAAGGACAAAATTTTATTTTTTGTGCTTTTAAATTTAGCAAGTGTCAACTTCGCAAAGCCTCTTCTGTTTACAGTTGCGAATGTGTAGCACGAAGTAAAAAATTCACAATTTCGTTGATATGATTTCGTCCGTTTACAAACTCGTTTTTGTTATGCTTTACTCGGTAATGATTTGCACCTTCTTGCAAAGTTGCAAGACGAAACGAATCAAAAAATCCACCAAACCATCGTAGGATTTGAGACCATCGCTGTAAATGTCACTTTCTTTAAGCTCTGAAAATTCATTTATTATGGACTGCAACTCTTTGGCAGAGCAAGTGTTTGAGCGTATAAATGTTAGCCTATCATTTTAGCAAACCTTTTGCTTGCAGTTACGAGTGCGTAGCAAAAATACAAACATTTTCTTACCAGCCCCACGCCCTCTTTTTCCACGAACACGCTTTGCACCTTCTGCTAGCAGTTGCAAGACGAAACGAAGCAAAAAATAACTTTCATCAACTTCAACCACTCATTTTCTAAAGAAACTTCGTTTTGCTGATTTTTCACACTCTTTTGCTATTAAAATGTGAATTTCTTGCACAATTGCATTCACACAAGCACGAGTTATTTTGCAAAGCCCAGGGTCTTGTCGCCTCTAAATCAATTCAAAGTTACAAGAGGTTTAACGAAGTAAAAAATACTTCGTAATTCCTTAAATTTCTTTTGAGACAATTCGGAAATGAATCATATATTTGTTTTTCATCTAACTCTTTATACCTTAAAATGATCTTGTATCAAATTAAAGTATCTTGAGCCCAAAAGAATTTAAGCTCTATTTAAAAACTATTGATTTTAGATAAAATACCACATTTGTCATTGCGAGAGTGTGCTAAGAATCTCAAAAATTCAAAGAGATATTTCTATCGTTTCACTCCCTCAATATGGCAAGTTTAGAGCTTTTTGCTTTCTAGCGAAAGCACAAATCAACACTTTTTTGAAAAAGAGCCTAAATTTAACTTAATTAAATTTAGGCTTAAAGTATTTTAAGATAATTTTTACTTATCAAATTAAGGCTCAAGGTATTTTAATAGGATTTTGACTTATCGATTTTAATAAAGGCTAAAGACAATTTAAGTGGTTGATTTCATATCATTTTTAACAAGAACTTATGCAAAGCTTGTTGTTTGATCTTGAACTTGCATTTAAATTATACTTCTTTTAAGTGAAGCATAAATTTTTTCTTTTTAATGTCTTTAAATTTGCTAAACCTATACTTATCATATCTTGCTACGCAGTTGCAAAAGCACTAAGCAAGAAAAAATTCACAATTTAATTGATATGAATTCATAGCTTTGCAAACTCGTTTTTGCGATGCTTTAGCCTATAATGTGCCTTTGTTCCTTTACGCAGTTGCGAGTGAAGCGTTATAAAAAATCCACTTAAATTCAAGCTTAAAAAGCCTTGAATCAAGCCTTAGGCTTTTTATTCAAGGCAAGATTTAATTTTAAAGGCAATTCAACTTCGCTCAAAGCAAACTAAAATTTATACGAAAGCTTCATATAATAGCTTCTGCCATCAGCTGGCAAGATACTTACAGAAGTAAGGCCGTTTGTAACTGAGGTACTTTGAGATAAGGCATATTTTTTATCAAAGATATTATTTGCACCTGCAAAGATGGAAAAATTACCAAGTCTATAAGCAAGTCCAAGATCAGCTATGAAATAATCCCCTATCCAGTAGCGGTTGTCGCTGTCTTCTTTTGCCCTTGATCCGTAAGTTAAAGTAGTAAAGATTACAAAATCTTTGAAAAGCTCATAATCAACCCCTCCACTTGCCTTATACCTTGACACAAGGGGAATTCTTTTACCATCTAAGTCCCCACCAACAATGCTAGCATTCACATAGGAAAAATTCTCATATATGCTTAAAAAGCCAAAGTCTTGCCTAGCGTTTATATCCACACCATATCTTCTTGTTTTATCAAGATTATAAAAGCCAAAACCGCCTGTATGAGGGTTTGCACTGCTAGATCTGCTTGTAATCTCATCTTTGCTTAAAGTATAATAAACCGCCATATCTATACCATAAAAACCAAAGAGATAATCGCTTAGCCCCACTTCATAGGTATCATAGCTTTCTGATTTTAGATCCTTATTCATAGAATAAACAGTTGCAGAAGGTGTGCCAACGCGTCTACTTTGTCTATACTGATAGGGAGTTGGTGAGATATAGCCTCTTTCATATTTTGCGTAAATTTTTCCTGTATCTGAGTAGCGAAGCTGGGGGGTTAGCTCTAAGGCAAAATTGTTGGTGTTTGTGTTAAATTCGTTCCTGTATGATAAAACCCCTGTGTTGCGATTTGCAGAGCTTGATTTTTGCTTGTAGTTTGCATACTCATATCTTGCACCCCCGCTTAATGAAAAAAGCTCATTAAAGGAGTGAGAATCAAGGGCGAAGATGGAGTGAGTATCCTTGGTATCATCGCTATTTACATTTCCCACAAAAGAAGATGAAAAGGTCTTTGAATTATGCCTTTGAAAGTCATAGCCAAAGACTAGATAAGACTTATCCGCATAATTTAATCTTCCCTTGACATTTGCCCCAAGGGCACTGTCTTTAAAATCTCCCGTGCTATAAAAGCCCTGATCATCATCTCCTAGCCTTACATCTTGTCTTTGCCAAAAAGCACCCACGCTTAGATCAAAAAGCTCATTAAAACTGGCCTTATACTCAGCCATTAACTCAGGTCTTTTGATGGTGTAGTGATTAACCGAGCTTCCTCTTTGCTTTGGATTGTCATTAAATTGCTGCTTTGTAAGAGGTGAGGTGCTTTTTGAATCATCTTGATACCAAGCAAAGCCTAAATTAAACTCTTGATCATCTCCAAGATCAAAATAAAGCTTTGAGTTTTGATAAAAGCCCTTGTCCTTATCACCCTCTCTATAACCCTTGCCTGTAAAGCCTGTGATGTTTGTAGAAAAAGAGATCATATCGGTAAATTTATGAGAAAGCCCTAAATTTAGCCTACTTCCTAAATGGCCATTGTCAAATAATTTGCCTTCAAGGGAGATTAGGGCTTGATTATCTTTGTTCTTTTTGGTGATGACATTAATCACCCCCCCCCTAGTTCCGTTTCCATAAAGCACAGCACCACCTCCTGGGATAATTTCTATTCTTTCTATATCCTCAATGGCTATGCTATCAAGTGGGCTTATGGTAACTCCTGCTGCGTGAAGTCTGTTGTTATCAAGGGTGTTCATTAAAATTCCATCCACCATTACCTTCACAGAGAAATTCGCCCTAGAACCTTGCCCACGCATATCTATGTTTGTGCTAGGATTACCCCCTGTGCCGCTTCTGACAAAGGAAAGTCCTGCCTGTCTTGTTAAGGCTTGTTCAATTGAGCTATATCCCTTATCTTCAAGCTCCTTGCCTGAGATTACGATAAGCTTTCTTAAATTATTGTCAGCATCTTGCTCAAAACCTGTCGCAGAAATGACTACATCTTGCGTTTTAACAGCCTCATTTGCAAGTGCTAAACTAGCCACTAAGGCAGTAGAAATAAGTATCCTTGTCTTTTTCATAGCTTTTTCCTTTTTTGAAATTTATAAATATCAATTATCTATTTGACAATTGAAATTATTTGTGTAGTATAGTAAAACAAAGATAAAATTAATCTTAAAAAATGAAAAAAAATTCAAGGGTATTGATTAAAAGCTTTGAATTTAAAATTTAGCCAAGAAAAGATCTTAAAATTTGCTATACTTAAGCTTTTAAATTCAAATTAAATTCAAAAGGATAAAAATGAAAACTTCAAGCACTCACACCGAGAGAGAGAGAGAGAGAGTAAGTAGCAAAAACCTTGCTACAAAAGCCCTTTTACCTAAAATTCGCTCTTATCTTGCAAACAAGCTTTTTAAGAACCCCTTCTATAAATCAAATTTTAAAAATAGCCTCCCAACAAATTCAAGCAAATTAGCTAACTACAAACAAATCCCAGCAAATTATGCCTATGAGGCCAATTTGCCCCTACCAAAAAACTATAAATTCATCCGCCCCCTCTTTTAATGCCCACTCTGCTTGTATAAATTATCTTAAAAAATGTGGGTGTAATATAATGCGTGATCATTTTCCCTTTATCAAAGAACATTATATTTATAATTACAACGAAGCCTTAAAAAACAAGCAAGTTGTTATAAATCTAACCTGCGAAGCAGCAAATGAAAGCTATTACAAAGAACTACAAAAGCTTATTTTAATGCTAGATCATAATACGCCCATTTTGCATTTAGTAAGAGATCCAATTGAAAGACTTTTATCTGCCTTAAATGGTAATATAGTCAAACCAAATTTAATCTATAATTTTACCCACAAAACCCCACTTAGTGCCTTAGAAGACCGTGTAAGAGGGTGGATAAACAAGGATTTAAGGCTAGAAGATAGAATCAAAAACATAGTAAATAGACCAACCTTTCATCTAATAAAACTTTATGAGTTTTTTCTTAAATATAATTTTACAAAACACGATTTTTTGGATCTTTGCAAGTATAAAAAAGAGGATGAGCTTTTTGAGCTTTTTACCACACTTTCTAAGAGCTATAATTTTCAGCCTCCAAGGCACAAGGAGGATCTTTCTTATAAATACCACTCCTTATATGTTGGCTTTTTGCCTCTAAGTTACACTGTAAATGGGATAAAATTCACACTATCTTGTCAAAAAATGGATCAAATAGAAATCACTGAGATCTTAAATCTATCAAAAAACGAGCTTACAAGGGATATTTTGATCTATATTGAAGCTTGTAATTTAAAAAAAATGAGGCAAAATGCAAATGAGCTAAGGCTTAAAATTCAAGCCTTTTTGGATAAACTAAGAGAGGTTTTAGAGATAGAGGTAAAATTCAAAAGAACAAACAAAGAAGGCTTATTTGAGTTTTTAAAAACAAAGCCAGATCTTAGAAGGCTTTTAAGGGATATTTTTGACAAAGATCTTGAGTATATAGGGCAAGCAAGACCTGACATTGTAGCTTCTTGGGATTATTATAATGAATTTAAAGCCTTGTGCGAAAAGTGTAGATAAAAGCTTAATAAAGCATCTTGTCTCAAATAAACACTTTTTAAAAAGTATTTAAATAGCCCACGAAAAGAGCTAAAAACTTAAAAAACTGTAAAAATTCACACAGAGTAAATTTTTAACTAAGCATAGTTAAGGTAAAATATATACAGAATATAGAGAGCAGATTATGGAACACGGATAAGTTTTATAAATGGACGAGTTTAAAAGAAACCTCAAAGCAAAATAAAAAATCAGTTATCTGTAATCCGTTACGCATAAAAAACAAATATTAACTTTTGGACAAATTAAATTCACACTGACAAATCTATTACCTATCATCTGTATTCCGTAATCCGAACGGATAAACCAGTGAATTTAAGCCACAAAAAAGGATAAAATTCATACACAGTAAAAGTTTTAAATAAAAGCAAAAAAGGCACAGTATTTGAGATGAATTTTGGCGGTTGCAAAGCAAAAAGCGATTGAGGCTAGCCACTGTAGGCTGCCGGTTGAGTTTTTTACTAGCTATGTCAAAAGTCGTTCAAAGACAAGCCCTCACAAGACATTTTTAAAAACTTAGCCCATCCTTTGCTTAGCCTCTATCCCCATTATCTCAAAGCCTGTTTTTATGCTTAAAGCCACCACTGCAAAGAGTTTGAGTAGGCTATCCTCATTCGCACTTCCTACTACCTTGTTTTCAGCGTAAAACTTATGAAACAAGGCTGCGAGATTTTTTAGGTAATCAGCGATTTTTTGCAAAGCCCTTTCCTCAAAGGCATTTTGAAGCACCGCACCCAAATTTAATGCCTCAAAAAGCAAATTTGCCCCGTCTTCATTAAGGCTTGATAAATCAGCATTTATCACGGCTTCAAAGTCCTTATTTGCCCTTGCAAAGACTTGATAAATGCGTGCGTGGGCGTAGTTTATGTAAAATATGGGGTTTGAGCTATCTTGCTTTTTTAAGGACTCAATGTCAAATTCAAGGTGGGTATCGCATTTCTTGCTTAAAAAGATAAAACGCAAGGCATCTGTGCCAATTTCATTCAAAATTTCCTCCATTAAGATGAAATTTCCTGCCCTCTTGCTCATTTTATAGGGCTTGCCCTCTTGCAACAAGCTCACCATTTGAGCAAGTATCACTTCTAATTTATCCTTGTCAAAGCCCAAAAATTCAGCCGCTGCCTTTACCCTTGCAATGTAGCCGTGATGGTCTGCTCCCCAAATGTTTATGCACCTATCATAGCCCCTGCTTAATTTGTCCGCGTGATACACTATGTCAGCGGCTAGGTAGGAACGCTCCCCCCTTTCATTTACGATAACGCGGTCCTTTTCATCGCCCTTTTGAGAGCTAGCAAGCCATATTTTGCCCTCACTCTCATACACCCCTCCCCTATCTTTTAAGGCTTTTAGAGTCTCGTCAAATTTGGCATAAAAACTTCTTTCGCTTACAAAACTATCGATTTTAACCCTTGCTTTTTGCAAAATTTGTTTGATTAAAACAAGCATTTTATCCTTAGCCCAAAGTGCGATTTCATCAATCTTTAAGTCGTCTTTGAAAAATTCGTGCGGAAGTTCTTTAAAGGCTAAGTTTGCTAAATCGCTTATATAAGCACCCTTGTAAAGCTCATCAGGCAGCTTGACGCTCTCATTTAAGCAGCCTTGCTTGACAGCTAAAAGCACGGAAAGTCCTAGTAATTTTATCTGCTTGCCAGCGTCATTTATGTAGTATTCGGTGTCAAAGCGGTGTCCCAAATGCCTTGCAAGGCGGGTTAAGCTATCGCCAAAAATAGCCCCCCTTGCGTGTCCTATATGCAAGGGTCCTGTGGGATTTGCGCTGACAAATTCAAGCAAAAAGCTCTCTTTTTTGACATTTGGCTTTGCAAAGTTTTGCGGACCCATCAAAGCCCTTGTAGCTCGCTCATTTAAATAGCCTTTTGATAGCTTAAAATTCACATAGCCTTTTACGCTTTCAACGCTCTCAAAATAGGCATTTTGCGTGAATTTTAAGGCTAAGTCATTGGCGATTAAAGTGGGATTTTTTTTTAGGCTTTTAGCAAGCACAAAGCAAGGCAGGGCAAAATGAGCCAAAGCCTTGTCTTTTGGGCTTTCAAGCAAGAAGTCCTGCCCTAAAATCTTGTAAATTTCGCCGTAAATCTCATTTTTCAAGGCTTTTACACCTTTTTTTCATCGGCTTTTATCTCACTTTGAAAATTAGAGGCTTGATTTTCAGGCTTTTCTTCAAGCTTAGTTGTAGCTTTTATCTCGCTTTCATCGCTATTCATCTCGCTTTTAAAGGTCTTAATGCCCTTTCCTATGCCCTTTGCAAGCTCAGGGATTTTTTTCGCTCCGAAAAGTAGGACGATGATGAGCAGTATGATTAGCCACTGTCCAGGTCCTATAGAACTTAAACCCATTTCATTATCCTTTGATCCAAGATTTTAAAAGATTGTTTGCATTATAGCGAGAAATCTTTAATTTTTGAGCCACAAAGATGCTTTTTAATGCCCTATATGCCTCGTCTAAATCCTCATTTATAATGCAAAAATCATAGCTATGCAAGGATTTCATCTCCTCTTTGGCATTTTTTAGCCTTCTTTTAAGATCATCATTGCTATTTCTTGTAAGTAGCCTTTTTTCTAGCTCTTTGGCAGATTTTGTGGTGATAAAAACGCTAGTTAGAAAGCCCTTAAAGCTCTTTTTAACCTGATTAAAGCCTTGCACATCTATGTCAAAGATCACCACCTTGCCTCTGCTTAAAGCCTCTTTGGTTTCTTTAAGTCTGGTGCCGTAAAGATTGCTATGAACCCTAGCATATTCTAAAAACTTCCCTCTTTTAAGATCTCTTTTAAAGCTTTGTTTGGTGATAAAATGATAATCTACGCCCTCAAGCTCGTTTTTTCTAGGGCTTCTTGTGGTACAAGATACTGAAAAATAGCATTCATCTTTAAATTCAGCCCTAAGTTTGGCTAACAAGGTTGATTTACCAGCCCCGCTAGGACCTGAGACAAGTAAGATAAAGCCTTGCTTTAAGGATTTTTGTTTTTTGCTAGAAGCTAAGTGGCTTTTTTGTTTTGCCTTTAATGAGTTTTTTTTGTTTGAATTTTTAAGCCCTTTAAAGGCTTTGAGGCT
The DNA here is from genome assembly GCF_006864425.1 of Campylobacter troglodytis. GTDB lineage: Bacteria > Campylobacterota > Campylobacteria > Campylobacterales > Campylobacteraceae > Campylobacter_D > Campylobacter_D troglodytis. Next base: position 23,637 of record NZ_QHLI01000040.1, read on the forward strand.
TGTTTTGTCTTTATTAGCTACCCCTTTGTTTTTAAGCTCCTTTGTAAAATTTATAACACTCACTGCTTGTCCTCTTCAAATTTTATATTTATGTCAATGTGCATATTCATACCCTTAAGTGCTGCTTTTAGGGCATCATCTTTGATGCTTGAGGTGATCGCCCCCGCTATGCCCTTGCTTAACTCGTCTATGATCTCTTCATTTTGAGCTGATTTTTCTTGTAGATCTTGTGTGGATTGTGGAGGTGGCTGGGTTTCCTCATCTTGCGTGGGTACCTCTTTAAGAGCTATTTGTATATCCCTTTCATTAAGCTGTGCTAAGTCCTCCTCTAAATTTATAGCACTGATCCTTTGCATACGAAGAGGAGCCTCATTTACCTCTTCTAAAGTCTTTATGATCTTAGCTTGTTTATCCTCGCTTGGCTCATCTTTAAGGCTTTCCTCTTCTTTTGCCTCCATCTTATCCATCTCATTGAGTATGGCAAGCTCATTTTTTATCTTATCGTGGGTGCTAAGCTCCTCAGTTTGAGGCTCTTGGGGCTCTTCTACTGTGGGTGTAAGCTCATCTAACTGAGGAGTTTCTTTGTTTTGTCCTATGAATTTAGCATCACGTGGCAGATCATCAAAGCTTAGCCTATCTTCTTTTAGATCCTGATTTAAGGGAACTTCTTCTACTGTTAGCTCCTCTTCTTGCTTGTTTGGCTCCTCGTCTATTAAGTCCTTAATGCTCTCACTTGCCTTGATCTGCTTTGCCTCATCCTCAGTGCTTAAAGATGGATCTATTAGCTCCTCTTCTTGCTTGTTTGGCTCCTCGTCTATTAAGTCCTTAATAGCCTCTACGCCATCAAGCCCCATTTCATCATTGTTTTTATCATTTGCTTCTGTATCGGTAAGATCTTCTTGCAATTCAGCTAAATTTAGCTTTTGATCTAGATCCTCCTTTGAATTTAGCCCTTCTTGCAAATTTAGCTCTTCTTGTAAGCTTAACTCATCAATCTTTAATTCTTCAAGCTCTTTGGCTGAATTTTCTTCTTTTAAATCCTCGTTTAAAAGCAGATCTTCTTCTTTGAATTCTAAGCTTGGATCTGGCTCTTTTGTAGGCTGTGTTGCTTGATTTGTTGATTTTGTATCCTCTAAGCTTGGATCTTGCTTAGCTAATTTTGAATTTAAGTCCTCTAAATTTAGATCATCATTTAGCCCTTCTTTTAAGCTTTCCTCGTTTAAATCTAAATTCAAGTCTTCATTTAAACCTTCTTTTGAGCTTGAGCCTGAATTTAAATCCTCATTTAAGCCTTCTGTTGAATCTGCTTTTGAATTTAAATCGCCCTCGCTTAACTGTAAATTCAAGTCCTCATTTAAATCCTCTGCTAAATTAGCGGCTTCCTTTGAGACAGTCTTTTCGAGTGAGGCTTCCTCACTTGACGTTTTTACATCTTCTTTAACACTGTCTAAATTCAAGTCCTCACTTAGGTTTGTGTCTAAATTTAGATCATTAGCTGAAACCTTTTCTAAATTTAACTCATCTTGTGAATTTATGTTTAAATTCAAGTCCTCGCTTGAATTTTTTTCTAAATTTAAATCATTAGCTGAATTTTTTAACTTCTCTTGCAAGGGCTTAATTAAACTCTTTTCAAACTCAGTTAAATTTAGCTCATCTTTTAAGGCTAACTCTTGTGTTGGCTTTTGATCTTCACTTGAAATTTCTTTTGCTTGTTCTTGAGTGCCAGGGGTTTGAGCTGTGTTGTTGGCTTTGCTTGTTGGAGTTAATCCTTGAGGATCTGTGTTTTCTAAATTTAAGGAACTGTCTTTCATATTTTCAGTCTCTAAATCAGACTTACCCATTATATCCTCTAAATCCTTTTCATCAAAGCCAAGCTCCTCATCAAGTTCTATTTCATCATTGTTTTTATCCTTTGTTTTTGCACTTGCCTCTGTATTGGTAAGATCTTCTTGCAATTCAGCTAAATTTAGCTTTTGATCTAGATCCTCCTTTAAATTTAGCCCTTCTTGCAAATTTAGCTCTTCTTGTAAGCTTAACTCATCAATTTTTAATTCTTCAAGCTCTTTGGCTGAATTTTCTTCTTTTAGATCCTCGCTTAAAAGCAGATCTTCTTCTTTGAATTCTAAGCTTGGATCTGGCTCTTTTGTAGGCTGTGTGGCTTGATTTGTTGATTTTGTATCCTCTAAGCTTGGATCTTGCTTAGCTAATTTTGAATTTAAGTCCTCTAAATTTAGATCATCATTTAGCCCTTCTTTTAAGCTTTCCTCGTTTAAATCTAAATTCAAGTCTTCATTTAAACCTTCTTTTGAGCTTGAGCCTGAATTTAAATCCTCATTTAAGCCTTCT
>NZ_QHLI01000041.1 GCF_006864425.1 Campylobacter troglodytis
TTTCACCTTTTTGAAATATTTTCACATTCTGTTGTGATTAAGATTCTAGTTTGTTTAAAGATTCTTTATAGAGTAAGCTCTGAAATGTGAGTGATTTTTAAAATTTTAAAAGCTTTAATATCAAGGTTTCTTGCAAAGTTGCAAGACGAAACGAAGCAAAAAAATACTTCAAAATTTTCTAAATTGCTTTTGAGACAATTCGTAAATAGACTTTTGTTTTTTACCTTATAAATCATAACTTAAAGCTATTGTATTAGAGCTTAGGTTAAATTGAGCCAAACTAGTTTGCAAAGGGACATAAATATATAAAAGAAAGGCTCAAGATATTTTAATTTGATACAATATCATTTTAAAGTATAAAGATCAAAATGAAACTGTGAATTTTTTTGTTTCGTACTCTTGCAGCCACATATTAAAAATTGGCTCAAGACAACTTAAGCTCAAATAAATGAGTTTTAAATTATGATTACAGCGATGAAAAATAAGCATATTAATCGTTTTAAAATTTTAGAGGCTAAATTTAAAGAATTGTAAAGTATTTTTTGCTTCGCCTTGCAACTTTTGGGGAAGCCTTGATCTTAAAGCCATAAAAATTGCAAAATTAAGCAACAATTCTTGCCAAAACTTCAATAAAATAATCAAAAATATTAGAATTTTAAGCCTTAAAGAATGAGAAAAAATCATCAAAACGAAGTTTCTTTAGAAAATGAGCGGTGAAATTGAAGAGGGTGAGAGTTATTTTTTGTTTCGTTTCGTCTTGCAACTGCAAGCAGAAGGGATTCGCAGAGTGCGTGGAAAGCGTGGGCGTGGGGCTGGCAAGAAAATGTCTGTGTTTTTACTTCGTGCTACGCACTCGTCCCTTTACAAGAAGTAATGCTAAAATGCAATCGCACGAGTTTATACACAGGTTATCAAACATTGCTCTGCCAAAGAGCTGCTGCCTATCATAATGGACTTTGCAGATGCCCTAAACACCACAATTTCAGGAGAGCTTCAAGGCCTACTGCGCCTTGGTGGATTTTTTACTTCGCTTTGCTCATAACTTTGCAAGAAGGAGTAAAGGCACATTACAGGGTAAAATACTCTAAAAACGAGTTTGCAAAGGGACATAACCACATCAACGAAATTGTGAATTTCTGGGGCTTTGCAAAGTTGACACTTGCCAAATTTAAGGGCTAGAAGAGAAAATTTTATCCCTCACTTAAAAGAAACAGAGTTAAGACGAAAATTTTAAGGCAATATTCTCATCAAATTTTATTAAAGTTGATAAGAAAAAATCCTATTAAAGTATCTTGTGTCATTAAATTTAAGCCTTTGGATCTTTTTTAAAAGAGTTTTGTTATTTTGAGTATATTCTTAGCAAAGAAGTTTAAAAATTCACATTCTTGCGTGAATTTTTATAATTTGTTTTCAAGTAAGGAAATTTTCTCACAGCAAGATCTAAATTTCTAGCCTCTTTAATGATAACAAATATTTTGCCCAAGATCAATGCTTTTTAAAAAAAAGATTAAGCTTTTAAACAAGGCTAAAATTTTTCACTCAATTACAATTAGACTCAAGATGCTTTAATAAGATTTTCTCTTATCAATTTGAGTAAACTTTGATAAAATTTTATCCTAATTTAACAAGTAGCTTTAAAAATTTATACTAAAATGCACCCAAAACCAAGGCTTAATCTCACTTTTTAAGCACAGTTTGAAGCCTATTTATAGTATCGCTTTGAGCTAGGCTTAGACGAACTATGGAGTCTTTTAAAGCGTGTAAAGAATGCGCTTCATTTGCTTTAAGGCTTATCATATCAAGCTCTTTTAGAGTAACCGTTTCATTTCCCACAGTAAATTCAAGCTCTCCGCAAAGTACTTGTACGCTTATATCAAAGGGTGCCTTATGTTCTTTCATTGTGCTATTTTGAGCCATTAGAATTTGTATCTCTTTGGCGTTTGAGTTTTGAGCAAGCACATGAACAAGCACCTTGCCGCTTTCAAAATTATCATTCTTCCAAGAAACTACTTGCATCTTCGTCCTTTTTGTGAATTTTTGTGTGAATTTTAGCACTTTTTGCAAGTTCTTGTCTTAACAAGGATCAATTTTAGCTTAAGTATCTCTTAAAAATTCAAAGCAAAAAGCACCCAGCCCTCATAAAATATAAAATTGAGATCTTGTTTGAATTTTTTATAAAAAATCCTTGCTTTTACAAGTTTAAAAGCTCCTACAAAAAAGCCTCTTTTAAAAAACCCTAACTTTATCCATCAGACAAAGGCAAAGTAAAATAAAAGCTCTTAGGCTTCTTATCAAAGCTAAGCTCGCCCCCGTGTGCCTTAATAATCTCCTTTGACAAAGAAAGCCCAAGCCCGTGTCCTTTTAATTTGGTGCTTTTAAAGGCTTCAAAGACGGCATTTTCATCCACTATCTCCTTGCCATTGTCAAAAACGCTCACACAAAGCGTTTTTTCATCAAAACTTGCCTTAACCGTTAATTTCCCACACTCTAAGTCCTCTTCTTCTATGGCATCTATTCCGTTATAGATGAGATTTTGCAAGACAAGGCAAAGCAAGGATTTATCGGCATTTATTCTAAGGCTTGCAAGATCAAACTCAGTTTCTAAGCTGGTGCTAAAATTATAAGAGCTTACAATGGCCTCGCACTCAGCCTTTAACTCGTATAGATCAAAAAAAGCCCTATTTATGCTAACTCCCTTTGTGAAAAGTAGGGTTGAGTTTACTATCCTTTCTACACGAGCTATAGCCCTTTGAATTTCAAGCACTATATGCTTGTTTTTAAGCTCACTTCTTGCATAAAGGGTTGAGGCTAGCAAGGAAATAGAGCCTATGGGGTTGCGAATTTCGTGTGCAAGGTGAGCTGCCACGCTTCCCATACTCACAAGCCTTTCATTTCTCTTTTCTACGCTTATATCAGTAGCTTGAATGATGCTAATGTCCTTATGTTTGATGTTTTTTACCACGAAAAATTGCCCCTTATGCTCACACTCATAATGGCTTTTTCTAAGATCTATCTTGGCTAAAAGCTCCTCATTTTGCGAGGCTAACTCGTTTTGCAAGATGATGTTTTTGTTTTTGGCTAAGACCCAAAGGGCATTGGGAAGCACTTCTATGATCTCATTTATCATTTGTTCTAAGATCTTGTGGCTTTTCTCAAGGGAGGTGAATTTTTCTTTTAAGGCCTTGTATTCATTTTCTACCACATAGGTTTGTTTGATTAAGGCTTCTAGGGTTTCTTTTTTGTTAAAATCAAGCTCTGTTAGAATGTGCGATGTTTCTTTGTCTTTTAAATCTTGCTTGCTGTCATCTTTCATCATTTTTCCTTTTTGCGATTATAACTGTGAAAAACAAATGTATAAGAAAGCTTAATCTAAGCAAATTTTTAAGATCTAGGCTTAAATTAGATCAAAAATGCTAAAATGCCCCAAAAACAAAAGGCACAAAGATGAAAGAAATTCAACTAGCCCACGGAGGTGGGGGTGAGGAAATGAATGATCTTTTACAAGAACTTTTCAAGGTGCTTGATAATGAGATCTTAAAAGAGGCAAATGATGCGGCAATTATAAGCTTTTCTCACGATGAAGGCTTGAATTCAAAAGCAAATTCAGCTCAAAATTCACAAAATGCTACAAGCTCACAAAAAACTGTGAATTTCTCACAAGATGAGAGTCAAATTTCAAACAAAGCTGATAATTTAAATTTTACGACAAGCTCACAAAATAAGCTAAATTCACAACAAAGATTAAATGAAAATTCACAAGCCTCAAATGAAAATGCAAAAGAAAATGACGAAAATTCAAAAGCAAATTCAGCTCAAAGTGCAGTTTCAAAGGATAAGTTTGCCATCAGCACAGATTCATTTACCCTAAGTCCCATTTTTTTGGATGAGGAAACAAATATTGGCAAGCTTTGCGTTTGTGGGAGCGTAAATGATCTTTTGATGGTGGGGGCTGTGCCTGAATTTTTAAGCCTTGCCTTTATCATTGAAGAGGGCTTAGCCCTTTCAAAGCTTGATAAGATAGTTAAAAGCATAAAAAAAGAATGCGACAAGGCAGGTGTAAAGGTAGTTTGTGGCGACACGAAGGTGGTGCCAAAGAACAAGGGAGATGAAATTTACATTAACACCACAGCCTTTGGGCGAGTTTTAAGAGCCTGTGAGACAAAAAATATCACTCAAGGCTTATCCGTGCTTATCTCAGGTGATATAGGCAGACACGGAGCTGCTGTTTTGGTGCAAAGAAACGACATTGAAGCAACTGTTAGCAGTGATTGTAAGTGCTTAAAAGATGAGGTTATGAGCCTTCTAAATGAGGGTGTTGAGGTGGTGGCTATGAGGGATGCCACTCGTGGGGGGCTAAGTGCCGTGCTTAATGAATGGGCTAGGCAGAGTAAATTTGATCTCATAGTTTATGAGGAAAGGGTTGTTGTAAAAGATGAGGTAAAGGGGCTTTGCGAGCTTTTTGGCTATGAGGCTTTTGAGCTTGCAAATGAGGGCACCTTTGTGCTTTGCGTGAAAAAAGAAGATGAGCAAAAAGCCTTGCAAATTCTAAGAAAATTCAACCAAAACGCAAACATCATAGGCGAGTTCTTGCAAAGCAAGGAAGCAAGGGTCATCTTGCAAAATGCTTATGGGGCAAAACGGTTTTTAGAAGCACCAAAGGGAGAGCTTTTGCCAAGGATTTGCTAGGAAGCTGTGTGAATTTTAAGATCTTTGCAAAAAGCTCTTTGTTTGAGATATTTCGGGCCTTGCTAACAGCATGACAATTTTGTTGAGCTTCTTTGCTAGGCTTAGTATGATAATTTCGGCTTTTAATTCTGAGCTTGTAGCAAGCAAGAAGCTCTATTTTACAAAGCGTTTGAGATAGTTTGGGCTTTGCTTGGTATGACAATTTTGGCTTTTGCCATTGTGAGTTTGCGTAGCAAACGAAGAGTCTCTTTTAGAATTTTGAGTTTCTTCGCTAGGCTTAGTATGACAAAGTGGTGTTTGAGATTCTTTGATCGCTCCCTTAGAATGACAATGTGAGATTTGAGCTTCTTTGCTAGGCTTGGTATTACAATTTTGGCTTTTATCATTGTGAGTTTGCGTAGCAAACGAAGAAACTATTTTGCAATTTTGAGTTTCTTGGCTAGGCTTAGTATGACAAGCTAATGTTGATTTAACTTGAAAAAGCTGTGTGAATTTAAGCCTTGTAAAAGGCTATTAATTTATTTGTGTGAATTTTTTAAATTTTTGCAAACAAAAATATTTCAAAAAGGATTAATGAAAATGCACGAATTAAGCATAGTAGCTGCTATGATAGAACTTTGCGAGGATAATGCAAGAATTAAGAATGCAACAAAGATCAGTGAAATTCACACAAAGATAGGGGTTTTAAGTGGGATAGACAAGGAGCAGTTTAAATTATGCTTTGAGAGCTTTAAAGAGGGAAGTCTTTGCGAAGAAGCCAAGCTTTTTATGCAAGATGAGGACTTAGAGGGTGAGTGTGAGTGTGGCTTTAAGGGAAGGCTTGACGGTAAATCCTTCTTTTGCCCAAAATGTGGTGGCAAGGAGCTTAAAATCACGGCAGGAGAGGAGTTTTATTTGATGCGTTTGGTGATGGAGTGAGCTTAGCTTGTTTTGAGTGTGAATTTTTGGTTTTTTGCAAGGCTGACTCGTCTTTTTACGATAAATCAATTTTATGGCTTGATAGACCGCTAACTCTCCTAGTCTGCGCCACATAAAATTGATTTCTCATTAAAAATACTGCACCTTTAACTTAAAATTCAAGCCTTGTTTAAATTTTCACCATATTTCAAGTTAAATTGTGGATGTTTAACCTTTTACAGTTTTGTAAATTCAAGGCAAAAATGGATAAAAATTTAGGCTCAAAATACTTTAATTTAATACAAGATAATTTTAAAGTATAAAGAGTTAGATGAAAAACAAGCATATGATTCATTTCCGAATTGTCTCAAAAGAAATTTAAGAAATTACGAAGTATTTTTTTTGCTTCGTTAAGCCTCTTGCAACTTTTGGGGAATTGATTTAGAGGCAAAAAGACGCTGGGCTTTGCAAAATAACTCGTGCTTGTGTGAATGCAATTGTGCGAGAAATTAGCATTTTAATAACCAAATAGTGTGAAAAATCAGCAAAAAGAAGTTTCTTTAGAAAATGAGTGGTTGAGGTTGATGAGAGTTATTTTTTACTTCGTTTCGTCTTGCAACTGCTAACAGAAGGAACAAGGCGTGTTCGTGGTAAGCGTGGGCGTGGGGCTGAAAACGCCTATGTTTTTACTTTGTTAAGCCTCTTGTAACTGCGTAGTAGAAGTTTGCGAAGTTTGATTTGGCTAAATTTAAAGGCTCAAAAAGAAAATTTTATCCTTCATTTAAAAGAAACAGAGTTAATACTAAAAATTTAAGGCAATATTCTCATCAAAATTTATTAAAATCGATAAGACAAAATCCTATTAGAGTATCTTGAGTCAAAATTTTATATGAAGTCCTTTGTAATCCGTAGTCCGTGTTCTGTATGCAGACATTGATAAAAATTTAAAGCTTAAATTTAAGGTGCTTTTATTATTAAGCCTTCTTAGTTTTGCTTGAATTTAGTTTCTTTCTTTGAATTTTAATTAAAAAATTTTGTTAAAATTACCCAGCTTAAATTTACAAGGAAGCAAAATGCTAGTAAGCAAAGATGATAAAAACAACATAATCTATCATTTCAAACCCCTTTCTGAAATTCTTAAAAACTCTACTGTGAATTTTAAAGGGGGGGGGGGGAATGTCCTCTTTTTGTCCTTAAATGCTAGGTGCTTAAATTCACATCTTAGCTTTTTAGACAGTCATTCTTGCCTCTTTTTAGCAAACTCTACCCTACAAAGCACAAAAATAGCCCTTTATAATGAAAATGCTTGCTACATAGGAAACAAAAACTATTTTAACCCACAAGGCTTTCATAACGTCATCCTTGGAGAAAGAAAAAACCTCATCATAGGCGATGAATGCTTGTTTTCATATGATATCTTCTTTCGCACAAATGATCCACACCTAATTTATGAAAGCAAGACAAATACCCGCATAAACGAGGCTAAAAGCATTTTAATAGGGGATCACTGCTGGATAGGACAGGATGTGGGGCTTTTAAAGGGTGCCTTTGTGGCTAGTGGCTGTGTTTTGGGTGCAAAGTCATTAACTAGCAAAACCTGCTTTTCAAATGCAGTTTATGCTTCAAATCCTGCAAGGTGCATAAAAAAGGAGATCTTTTGGACATCCCCTCACACCCACGCTTTTTCAAAGGCACAAAGCAAAGACTCGTTTTATCACAAAGGCGATGAGTTTAAATTTAGTTTTGAAGTGGCTAAGTTTTTGCCCTTAAAGCTCATAGATGAGGCCTTGGCAAACTGTAAAAGTGGCAAGGAGCGCTGTGAATTTCTTTATGATTTTATCTACAACAACTCCTTTAAAAACCGCTTTGCTATCTTTGAGGATTCAAACACGAGTAGTTGCGTACTTTACAAGGATGACACAAAAGAATCTTTTGCAAGGCTGAAAGAAAGCATGGTTTTAAATGAGGCTGATGAAAAAGCAGACGAAAAAATGGATGAAAAATGGGGGGATGAAAAGACTGCAAATGAAAAGGCTATGGCTGAAAAAGTTGAGTCCAAAAAGGCTGGGGATGAAAAGGTGTTAGCTGAAAAAACTGCGAATAAGGGCGGATGTGAGGGGCAAGATTCTAGGCTAAAAGATGCTAAGAATTCAAAGACAAAACTCCTTAAAGTCTTAAAAGATTTTTTGTGTCATAAATTTAATCCACATAGAGCTTAACAAGTCGCTTTTGAAGATCTAAAAAATAACGAAATTTTAATAGGCTCTCTTTAACCTAAAGCAAGATAAAGGAGCTTTAAGTAATGATAAAATCGCTTTTTTGTGCCTTTTTATTCTTTTAAAGCGTGAATTTGTATGTGGTGGGGGCATTTTACTGTAATAAAGCTTACAGGCTTCAAGCTAGACTTAGAGCAAAATTTAAGCCTAAGTTTTTCGTCTTGATCTGTGTGGTAATTGTATAAGGTGATAGATAAATTTGAAGGGCTAATGCCTTATTGGCTAGTTTTAACCAGCCTCCTTGCAAATTTTATAAAGGGCAAAGAAATCATCAAGCTTAAATTCAACATTGGCAATTTTTAAGATCAAAAACTCCTAAGCTTCATTAAAAAATTTAAAAAGATCTATTTTTTAATATCAGTTAAGTTTTATTTAAAATAAAAATTCTAAGTTAAAAAGGCTAAAAAAGAAGAAAAACTAAGCAAATTCTAAGTATTTTTTAAGTTTAAATTAATTAAAATGCTAGTTTTATTTTAGATATTTCGCTTAACTCGATATGACAAAAAAGAACACTTTTTTATAAAAGGGGCTAAGCTTAAGGGATAAAAGATGAGCCTTAAAACTCAAGCTTTCTTGGCTTTAAATTCAAGCATTTTTGTAAGTTTTGCAAACTCACGCATTGCCACAAACAAAGCTTCACTAAAAATCACTTCAAAACCATACTCAATGATGATGCACACGCTTGTGTGCTAGCATCTTTTTCTTTTAAACTCGCATAGAGTAAATTTCAATCCCAAGTTTGTCAAAAGACAGTAGCCCTAAGGCATTTAAAGGGCTTTTTTAAACCGTTAATTTGTTGCATAATCCATCAAATTACTCATTTTAAAAAAGGTGGCTTGTAAGCTTAACAAAGGCATTTTTTGAAATACCTACAATCAATATGAGAAGGATTTAAAGATGCCTCGCAATGCCCAAAGCGTACTTCACTTAGTAATGACAAGGTGATGTTTGAAATTCTTAGATCGCTTCCCTAGAATGACAAGGGGAGGTTTGAGTTTCTTTACTTAATCAGACACATTTTAATGCTTGTAAAAAAGCCCAAAATGCATTTTAAAAAAAAGGATAAAAATGAATACTACAAATTCAAAAGAAATAAACGCAGATCTAAGCCAAAAAAGTCGCATAGCCTCAGTAATAGCTGCTTCAAGCGGAAATTTAGTAGAATGGTTTGACTTTTATATTTACGGCTTTGCTGCTGTTTATTTCGCCCATAATTTCTCAAACGCTAGCTCGCCTCTAATCCAGCAAATAGCTGTTTTTGGCGTCTTTGCAGCTGGCTTTTTGATGCTACCTGTTGGAAGCATCATCTTTGGCTCAATTGCCGATAAAATAGGTCGCAAAAGCTCTATGATAGTCTCCATAGTCTTTATGGCTATGGGCTCTTTTGTCATAGCCTTCTTGCCTGATAAGCACACCATAGGCGATCTAGCCATAGTCTTACTACTCCTAGCAAGGCTCATACAAGGAGTAGCAGTTGGAGGGGAATACGGCATAGCAGCTGCTTATCTAAGCGAGGTAGCACCCAAGGGCAAGAGGGGCTTTTACTCATCCTTTCAATACTTCACCCTCATAGGAGGGCAGCTTCTTGCTGTGGCTAGCATTAGCTTTTTGTTTTTGTTTTTGGAGCAAAAGCAGATGGAGGATTTTGGCTGGAGGATACTATTTTTTGCTGGTGGGATTCTCGCCCTTCTTAGCCTGCTTGTCCGTGTTTTTATGAGCGATGATTCAAGCGAAAAATTAAAGCAGTATGAAGACAGAGGCAGCTTTAAGGCACTTTTAAAGTCCTATAAATCCGTGCTTTTGGTACTTGGCATCACAGCAGGGTGTTCTCCTGCATACTACATAATCACAGTGTATTCAAAGGTCTATATGATAAACAACGGCATAGATCCAAAGATAGCAAACAACATAATGCTAGGCTCCCTTGCCCTACTCTTTGTCATAGTGCCCTTTATGGGTGCTTTAAGCGACAAGATCGGGCTTAAAAGCTCGCTTATGATCTTTTGTATCTTTGCCTTTTTTGGAATTTATCCAGCCTTTTATATTATGAAAGATCTTAGCGATCCCCTCGTTCTTTTTGGAATCATAGGCTTTATGTGCTTTATGCTTGGCTTTTATTCTGCTGTGGCTGGGATCTTTAAAACAACCCTCTTTCCTCCACATGTCAGAGCCCTTGGCACAGGACTTAGCTACACCATAGCCGCTGCTGCCTTTGGAGGAAGTGCAAATTATGTAGCCTTGCAGTTTAAGGCAAATGGCATAGAGGAAGGCTTTTTCATATACTTTGGAGTGCTTATGGCTGTTGCCATAATCTGCGTTTGGCTCATACCAAAGAAGAGGGAGCTTGACTGAGTGTTAGCCAAAATTCAATTTACTTTAAAGGCTTTGAATTTAAAGCCAAGCTTAACAAGTTTTGAATTTAAAACTAAGCTTAAAGAACTTTGAGTTTAAAACTAAAATTAAAGAGTGCTAAATTTAAAACCAAGCTTAGTTTAAAATAGTTTAATTGAGCCTCTTTTAAGGGCTAAAATAAGACTGTTTTAAGGATATGACGTTAAGCATTAATATTAAGCTTAATTTAAAAAATATAATCTTATCAAAAATGTATTTTTTTGATAAGATTTATAAGCAGTAAGAGGGCTTTTTTGCTGCTTTTTATAAATTTTTTTAGCCATTTTGCATTTTTGCTACTTTTGATAATTTTTTAGCCATTTTACATTGTCAAGCTTGAATTTAAAGATTATTTAAAAAAACTGTGAATTTAAAAACAACTGTGAATTTTACTCAGTTAAATAAATCTAAATTCACAAAAGCAATTTTAAAAGCTAATTAAAATTCACACAAAATTTGCAAATTTACAAAAAAAAAAAAAAAAACAAAATTAAGCTATAATTTTAGTTTTAAAAAAGGAGTAAATATGCTTTGGGGACAAAAACTAGCACCACTAGCCTTTCATAGAGACGACTTAGAACAGCTTAATTTTGAATTTAGCAAACAAACGCTTGAGACAGTGGGTAGAAGTCAATATGAAGCCTTCATTGAGTTTGAAAAAGAAGAAAGGCTTGAATGCTTGATTAGCAAGGAAGATGATTTTAAAGAGGCTTTGTTTTTTTATCTTGACGAAGAAGCTTACAAACCTATCAAGGCTGAATTTCACAAAGAAAAGGATGAAAATTTTGCCCTCTTTCACTCAAAAATTTCAACAAAGAGCCTAAAAATCAAAGGGCTTAAAAGCCTAAATTTAACAGTGCTTAAAAGAAAATACTCTCTCATCATAGCAACAAGGCACGATTTATTTGGAGGTAGATTTTTTGCTATGCTAAATGCTATGTATTTAGCACAAAAAAGTGGGCTTAAATTTGGCTTTATCTGGCATGAGCGCATCCCTCAAGATAGTAAGGATTATTTTGTAGAAGGGGTGGAGGAGTTTTTTGAAGAGGATTTTTTAAAGGCTCATTTGTATAACGAGGGAGTTTGTGCTAGCTATGCCTTGCCTATGCGTTTTTCTAGCATAGAGGAGCTAATAGTTAGGGGGGGGGGGGCAGAGTGCCTTTAACTTCGGCTTTGAATGCACCCCCAATTTCCCCCTCAGCAAAAAGGCTCTAAGCGATCTAGATGAAGAAGATTACAAAAACACCCTCCCAAGCCTCTTTGAGAGCATAAAATTCACACCAAAATACAAAGCAGTATTTGAAGAAGCCAAAAACACAGCAAGATCTTTAAGCTCCTTTGTATCCTTACACATAAGAAATGGGGATTCTGTTTATGCAGATGGCATAAGACCTATTATATTCTTATGGGGGGTGATGGCTAGGGTTTTTCCTGTGGAGTTTGCCTTGCATTTTATCAAGGAGTATGAAGCTGATTTTAAGATAGTGCTTTTTAGCGAGGATACTAAGAATTTACAAGATATAAGGGCTTATTTTAACGACAGTCCTTTAAAAGAAAAGATCTTTTTAAGTGCTGATCTTTCAAAGGACAGCTACACCCAGCATCAAAAGGATCTTTTTGATCTTTATCTAATGAGCTTTTCAGCTAAAATCATAGCCCCAAGCTGGACAAGCTTTTCTACCCTTGCTTCTTGTTTAGGCAATACCCAGTATCTTACCATAGATAAAATTTTAAGCACAGAAAAAAGATATGAGCTAATAGAGGAAAATTTTGATAAGCTTAAAGTAAATAATTTCCAAAAGGCAGCCTCAATGGCTTATTTATACACTATGGCTGTGAATTTAAAAAAGGATTATGCAACAAAAAAGGCTATCTTACTTAAAGCCTTTGAGTGTGATGAGAGTAATTTTGCTTACGCAAATAAGCTACTTGAAGAGGCCTTTAAGGAAAATAATATAAAAGAGTGTGAAAGCCTTTGCGAGTTTTTCTTAGATAAAAACTCTTATTTATTTTCAAAGCATCTTTTTGCAAAACATCCAAGCGAAAAGCAAAGCCCCTATGCAGGTCTTTATGAGCTTTTTAAAAAGCAAGCACACGAGATGTATCCTCATATTTGCTATGTAGCAGGTATCATTTATGAAATGCAAAAAGATAGCACAAAGGCTCTTAGTTTTTATAACAAGGCCTTAAAATCAGCACCCAATAAAAGACTCTTTAATGGCAAGATAACGAATTTTTTACTAGAAAGACTTGATTTATTAATATCCATCACAAATGCTAAAAATGCAAAAGAAGCAGAAAAAATAAACATTGAAAACTTGTTGAAAGAAAAAGAAAGGGAAATAAAAACTCAGCTTTCTTACAAGCTTGGGGCTGCACTTCTTAAAGCCTTTAAAAGCCCTTTTAAGCTAGGACTTTTAAGCTTTATCTTTGTAGATGCCCTTAAAATTTACAAGGACTTTAGGGATGAGAAGGCGAGGAAATTTTAAATTCTTTAAACCTTGCTTGCTTTGAAATTAAATTGGCTCTTTTTCAAAAAAGTATTGATTTTAAACAAAGGTCATATTTGTCATTGTAAGCTTGTGCTAAGAAGGCACGAATTTATGGAGAAATGTCTTGAATTGACGGCTTCTTCGCCCGTAAGTTCGCTAATGACAAATCAATACTTTTTTGAAAAAGAGCCATAAAATTCAAGGCTTGTAAAGCTAGGCTAGTAAAAGGTATTAATCTTAACTACATTTAAGCAAAGCAAAATGTCTCAAGACAAAGGATCTTTTTTGCTTTCTTGTGAAAGCTAAAAATGAAGTTTTTAGCACAAGAGAACAAAAGTTTGCTGAAAGCTAAAAATGAAGTTTTTAGCATAAAAAAGCTTACTAAAATATCAACATTCTTTTAAAAAGCATCAAAAAGCCTTATGAATTTAAGCTTAAAATTCAAGGCCTAAACACAAAATATTCTTTGAATTTTCGCACATTTTTCACTACACCCACAAAGCCTTACAACTTTGAAAACCACCCAAATTCTAAAAGCTTGTTTTAAAATGATAAATTTAACAAGCCTTAAAAATAAGCACTGTTTTAAATAAGAGCTTTCAAACAAGCTAAATTCTCTCAAATGCTTCTTTTAGGCTTAAATATCTTTGTTTAAAAGAAAGTGAAAGTATTTTTACACCAAAAATTCGAAAGATTATGCGGTATTTTAAGCCCTTTTCAACAGTTGCTCCTCTAAGCTTAAAGACAAAGAACTTCAAGCTAAACTCAGAAAAAACATTGATTAAAAGCGAAGGCTCTATCCTTTCTAAGTGCTTAAAGATTAGGTTTTTATCATACTGAACTAGGGAAAAAATTTCTTTTAAATGCCTAAAAGAAATGAGCCTATAACTTAGCGAGCCTCTTTTTAAAAAGGGGAAATTGTGCTTTTTTACTAGCCTTAAAGGATGATTAAGTGGTGTGTCTAAGGACAAGTTTTTAAAATCACTACTTGATAAAAGCCACCCCATCTTAAAGCCAAGCCTTGTAAGTAAGACACTTAGTCCTATTTCGTATTTTTGAATGACTGTGAATTTATCTTTTTGCTTTGTAATTTCAAGCATAAACTTCTCAAATTCTTTGTGTAAAAATACCTCTTTTTTCATCGCTACAAACCAGCTTTGAAGATGCTCCTTAATGCCCTCACAAGCTCCGTGCTTAAAAAGCCCCCAAAAATCACTGCTTCCTTTTTCCATTTGCAAGATTATGCTTAAAAGCCCATCATTTAGGGGTCCATACACAGAATCATTAAGCAAAAAAAGCTCATCATACTGTGATAAAAGCTTGTTTTCTTTGGCATAAATAAAGGCTAATTTATAGCTTCCAAAGTCATATTCTCCGTGCCTTTTTGCTATGGCTTTGATTACATAAGGGCTAAGTTTAGCTAGCTCATCCTTTGACATTTCACAGTCTGCTACATAGATGATCTCAGCAAATTTGCTTAATTCTTTTAAGTAAAAAAGCACATACTCATCCACAACCCCGTCCTTGTCATAACCAGCAAAACAAACTAGCCTCTTCATTGTAGCCTCTCAATGCTAAGAGGCAAAAACCTAGCTATCTTTGCGTAATCTTTTTGTCTGATTTTAGCGATTTTAAATCCAAAGAATTTAAGCTCTAAGTGCCTAGTTTTAGCCTCTCTTAGCCTTGCTTGCACGGTATAATTACTAAAAAAGCTATCCACTAAATCGCATCTTGTTACAAAGCATTTGATTTTATAGCCACTATTTTCAGCTACTATGCCAAAAAGCCTCTCAAGAGCGTGGGCTATGGTAGTAGCACTCCCAATAGGCTCTTTTGGAAAGTCGCCGTAACTCAAACCTAGCTCAAATAGGCTTTGTAAGGCAGTAGGTCTAGCCCAAAACATAGTCCCAGCAGGAAAGATGAAATTATGCTTAGTTGGAGTGCATTTTATGCCCATTCTATCAAGTAAGGCTTGCATATTTTCTTTGTCTTTATCTATTAAATCAAGCACGAAGGGAAAGGCCTTATCATAAACAAGGGGAAAAACAAGCCCTATCTTTTCATCTTTCAAAAAATTCACAATGATATTTCCCATAGCCTCCTTGCTTATTAAATTCCTAAGCAAATAATTAGCCCAGCCGCTCAAACTCTCATCGTGAGGCGTTTTTTTGCTATGTATGTGGCAGATTAAATCATAATTTTTAAATTCATCCTTAAAGGCTATTAAAAAGGGGGCGAGATCTCGCCCTACATTTGGGGTGATTTTTACAAGCAAATTTTTAAGTTTTGGCAGAGTTTTGAATTTTTCCTCGCAAAGTGCTTTGTGTTCCTCTAAATTCACGGAGATAAATAAATCAAACTCAAAGGGCGAGTTTTTAAGATAAGATACAAAAAGATCTATCATATCCACATAAAAAATGTGTATATGAATGCCTAGTTTTAAGCCCTCATCAAGCCTTTGAATGCTTTGAATTGCCTCGCACGAGAGAGAGAGAGTAATCTAACAAATAGCCTTTGTCTAAAAATTTGCTGTTATATATGTTTTGTGAATTTTCAATGTCCTTCATTTATAAGCCTCTTAAAGAAATGATCTTGCAATACACAAAGATCTTGTGCATTTGCTAGCTAAATTTAAAAAGCTATTTTAAGCTAAAATCTTAAATGAGGCTTAATGAAATTAAAAATTTGCACGGTTTTTGCTATCTTTATGTGCTTTTTGTGTTAGAATTAGGCTTTTAAATTCAAGGTATGCAAAGAAGGTTTTTAAAAACTTCCTTAAATTTAAGCATTATAAGCTCACTTAAATTGTAAGCCTTGCAAAATGAACTTACAAAACAATAAAAATAGACTAAATTTAACTGTGAGTTTGCCGAATTTTAATGTTGAATTTGCGAAATTTATTTAACAAGATTAGAACCTAGCTTATAAAATTTACTTAAAATTAAGCGCAAAGTTAAAAAACACAAAAAATTCAAAGGACACAAATGCCCTATCTCATCATAGTTACTCTCATTTGGGCCTTTTCTTTTCCACTTATAGGCTATTTTATCAGCACACAAATGGATAGCTTTTTTGCTGCCTTTTTTAGAGTGCTTTTAGCCTTTTTGGTGTTTTTACCCTTTTTAAGCCTTCGCACACCGCACACACTAAAAGCAGAGCTTATGGGTATAGGAGCCTTGCAAATTGGCATAATGTATCTTTTTTATTATCATTCTTTTTTGTATCTAACAGTAAGCGAGGTTGCCTTATTTACCATCTTTACTCCCTTTTATGTAAGCCTTGTTTATGATGCTTTTGCTAAACGGTTTCGCCCACTTTATCTCATAAGCATTGCCCTTTGCGTTCTTGGAGCCTTTATCATTAAATTTGGTGCCATTACTTCTCATTTTTTAATGGGATTTTTGCTAATACAAGCGGCAAATTTAGCCTTTGGCACAGGACAAAGCCTTTATAAAATAGTCCTTGAAAAAAACAAGGTGGCTAATCAACGTAGCATCTTTGGCTATTTTCACTTAGGAGCAGCCCTCATCACAGGCATAGCCTTTATAGCACTTGGCGACACTCAAAAACTGCCTCAAAGTGCTAACTCTTGGATAGTGCTTTTTTACTTAGGGCTTGTGGCAAGTGGGCTTGGGTATTTTTTGTGGAACAAGGGAGCAACACTTTGTGATAGTGGGGTTTTAGCCATTATGAATAATGCCGTAATCCCAGCTGCTATCATAGCAAATGCCATCTTAGTCGCACTTTTTTTCCCTGAAAAAACCGTGAATTTTAGCCAAAGCGAACTTATCCGCTTTGTCATCGGCACAGCCTTGATGTTTTTTTCCTTGTGGCTTCATTATAAGATAATCAAGCATTATGAAAAATAAGCTCTTAGTTTTTTGTAAATTCTATAAAGCGTGAGTATGAAACCAACAAAGCCTATAAGTGCAATTAAAACGCCCATTTTTTCGCCTTTGCCGATCAATACTGTTAATCGTCCTTTTTTCACCTTTTAAAGTTTTTTCACAATTAAAAATGCCTAAAATTCACGCAAATTTTGTGAATTTTTTTGCAAAATCCACAAAAAACTTAAAATTTAGTCATTGCGAACGAGTCCTCAGACAAAGTGTGGCAATTGAGAGCTTACTAAACATTGATCTTTGCCATTTTGGAAAATGCGTGAGTTTTTCGCCACGCTTTATTATTGCAACCCTAAGCATAGCGAAGGGAAAAAATCCAAAAAGATTTAAGGCTAAAATATCCATTTTGGATTCTTCGCCTTTTTTGCAAAGGCTCAAAATGACAAATCAGCACTTTTTCAAAAAAAGCCTTTTTAAATCCGTGAATTTTTTGTGAAATTTTGAAAATTCTGTGAATTTTTTTAAACTAAAATCTTTTTCCCCCAAGTGTGCCTAAAAGCTCGTTTAAAAGCCTGCCAAAAAGACCGCCAAATTTTTGCATAGGCTCGCCACATTTTTTGCATCTAGGAAAAAGCTCATTTAAGCTTAAAGCATCGCTTTTTGGAGCTATTAGCCGAATTTTACCGCACTTTTTACATATAGCTATAAAGGGTTTTGGTGCTATCATTTTTATCCTTTAAAATTATCTTACACGACTTAAATGCTGCGATTTTAGCAAAATCATTTTTTGTCTTTCTTGCTTTCAAGCTGTTTGGTAACCACATCTAAAGCACGAATAAGGCTACCAAATAAGCCACCAAAGCTCCCATTTCTTTGCCCTAAATCTGCATTACCATTCTGTGTTTCTTTCATTTTAGCCTCGTATAATTCTTTGGCTTTTTCTATGCTAATACCACATTCCTTTGCTATATAAGCAGCAGCCTCGTCCTTATCGCCAAGTTTGCCCTTGCGAGCTTCTAAAAGCATAGCGTTTAGCTTTGCTTTTGAGTAGTCTTTTCGACTAGCCCTTGCAGTGCGTGCTTTCGCCTTTTCAACAACTTGCTTTGAATTCTCATCCAAATTTTCAAGCCCTTGTGAATTTTTAGCGTCTTTGTTGCTTGCTAAACTCCCTTTTTTAGCTCTTTTAGGCTCATTTAAAACAAGTTGCTTGCCAAAGATTTCATCGATGATGCCTTTCATAGCCGCTATACTTTTTTCAAGTTTGTTAAGCTGTTCTTTTGAATTGCCATCATCCTTGAAATATCTTTGTATCTCTTTTAGCCTTGTAAAATGCTTTTCATCTACCCTAGTAGCTGATAAATCCCCCTCCAAAGAATGTAACTCGCTTTCGAGTTTAGCCCTTGTAGCTTGCTTTGCTTTAATTGCATTTTTATAAGCATCACGTACCTCATAAAGCCTTAAAACTAGGTTTTTTTGCAAATTTGTAGCTTTGTCTTGAGTGCTTAAAAAGTCCTTTAAAGAGAGCTTTTCAAAGAGCTTTTCTTCGCCCTTTCTTGAGTCATAAGCACTTATGCCCTCGTAATCTAGCCCATAGCCATCAAGTGTCTCGGCTATTTTTAAAGCTATTTCTTTAAGCTGGCTTTGTGGCTTTGAATCAGCCTTATTTAGCAGTATAAAGAGCTTTTTGTCGCTTAAATCAAGTGTGTTTAAAAACTCTAAATCGCTTTGAGAGATGGTTCCTGCTTGTGCTGAGATAAGCCAAATGAGAGCATTTGCATCGGCTAAAAACTCCCTTGCACTTATCTCATCGTCTTTTGTTTGCTCGTTTGTAGCTGGGTTGTAGCCGGAGTATCTATAAAGCATAAATGCTTTGCCTCGTCTTTAAGTGGGGCTCTTAGCATCATAAAGGGCATTAGCTTTTTAAGGCGAAAGCCAAAATTTTGTATAAGCTCGTGGTTCATTTTTTTGTGAATTTCCCCATCAAGCTCACTTAAATTCACCTCATCCCCATCGTTTGAAACCCCGTAAAGCCCTACGCTAGCACCATCTAAAACAAAGGTAGAAATAGCCGTGCTTGGTTTTATGTCTTGTGGCAAGGCTATGCTTTTATCCGCAAAAAACGAGCTTATAAAGGCTGATTTGCCAGAGCTAAAAGACCCAGCCACAGCGATGATATTTTTGTTGTAAATCTCAGCACAAGAAATGGCTACTTGAAGCTCTCTTTCTATGCTTTGAAGCTTTAAAAACATTTGTGCCTCGTTTGGCAAGCTATCCTCGCTATTTGCAAAGTCCATAAAGTCCTCATAAATTAGCTTGTGAAAGGCTTTTAAATGCTCGTTTTTGTCCTTATCGCTTAAAAGTTTAGCGATTAACCTTTGCTGAAAAAGCAGGTCCTTTTTTTGCAAAAAAAGCTCATCTCTATCCCTTGTAAGCACCTCGTTTTGATTTTTTAGCATTTCATTTGTCTTTGCTAAATCCTTTGCCATAGTTTCCTCCAAAATTGATGAATTTTTGGCTATTTTTTCATAGCCAAAGAGTTTAAAAAGCCGCTCAAACATTTTCAAGCTCCCTTTCAAGCTCTGTGTACTTTTCTATATTCACCTTTGCATTTTTAAGCTGTTCTTTGGTAGCTGTGATAATGCTTGTGAGATTTTTGAAAATTCTCTCGCCTATGTCAAGATTTAAGCTATCTTCTAAATCAGCTATAAAGCTGTTTATATCATCTCTTACATCTAGCTTGAAATCCTGCGTGAATTCAAAGATATCCTTGATGAAAGTTTCAGCCTCATAGTCTATAAGCATACCGCTTTTGCCCCTTATGTTCTCAGGGATTTTTGAAGTGTAGCTTATGCTTGAGTAAGTGATGGAGTTCATAAGCTGCTTGATAGTTTGCCTAAATATAGCAAAGTCTATGTTCTCATCGCCTACTTCCTTTCTTATAGCACTTAAAAGCTGTGCTTGTGCGGTGCCCCATTTTTTTATATGGCTTTTACACTCATCATTTAGCAGCTCTTCAAGCTCTAAGCAGGTGTCTTGTAGAGCCTTTCTAACGGCACTTGCGTTGAAAGTGGTGTAGGTATTTGTAACGGTTCTTGTGCTTCCCCAAGAAAAGGGATTATACCACTTACTATTGCTTACTTCATAGCTTTCAGTTTTACTGCCCTTTGATGATTCACTACTTTCTTCAAATCTAGCAAAAAAGCTCTCTCTTTTTGCTTTAAGTTTATCTCTTAAAGACTCTATTAGCTCATCGCAAAGCCTCTCCCATTTCTCATTTGCCGCGTCTGTGCCACTTTTTTGCACACTTATTAGAGCTTGTTCTTTTTGTGTTATTTCTTCTAAGTTAGCGGTTTTTAGGGTGTGAAACTAGGAGCTTATCCTTTCTTTTAAGCTGTTTTTGTATTCCTCAAGGGCTTTGTTTTTACCCTCTACAAACTCAGCCACTCGTTTTGCTATGAGCTTATCCTTTTCCTTTCTTAGCTCGCTAAATACAGCATTTAAGGACTCTACATTTGCTAATTTTGCAAGATTTTCCCACATTTTTTCGCCCTCAAACTCGCCCTTAAAATGCTCTTTCAAAAGCTCTAAAATGTGTGTTTCCATCTCGTCTAAATTCTCGCCTTTTTTAGCCACTATGCTAGCACAAAGGCTTGAAGCTATGATGAGTCTTTCATTCAAAGCCCTTTGCAAAACCTCAGCTTGCAATAAATTTTTATCGCTAGCAAAATTACGCAAGGCGTTTTCCTTTGATTTTTCAAGACTTCTTGTAATACCCATAAAGGTAGCGTTTAAGTCCCCATTTGCCTTGTCCTTTTCGCTACCAAAAAGCTCACTATCAGCCTTTGAAGCCACAAAGACTATCCTTGCAGCCCCGCCCACATCTGAAAGCTGTGCGATTAAATTTGTATCGCTAGCATCCAAAAACTGCTCAGCAGGGGATAAAACAAGCACCGCATCGCAGTTGTTTAAAAACTCACTCGTCCTTGCCGAGCGACTTTTCATAGGATCATTAAGCCCTGGTGTGTCGATGATTTGCACATCCTTTAAAAACTCATCATCAAGGTTTAAACAAAGAGACTTCGTGTAGGGCATAAATTTGCCACTTTCTCCCACGAAATTTAAAAGCTCATCTCTAACTTCACTCAAAGAGCCTTGAATTTGCCTTAACTCGTGGCTTTTAAGCTCGCTTTGAGTGAGTGGGTTTTTTTGTATTTTTTGCTCTTGCTCATAGCAAGCAGCTAGGCTTTCAAGCTGGGATTTAAGTTCTCTTAAAGCAGTTTTTTTGGCATTTTCCCTTAATTTTGCCTCATCAATGCTTTCGCCTTCTCTTGCTTTTTTAAGAGCATTTTCTTTTAAATTTTTAAAAAGAGCGTCCTCTTTTTCTTTTAGCCTTTTTTCAAACTCAGCTGCGTTTTTCTTAATCTCAGCTAAGTCATTAGGCGTGTAAAATTCAGCCTTTATGCTTTGTTCTTGGCTAAATTTAAGCTCCGTTAAAGCAGTCGTCATAGGCGTAGCAGCCTTTGGCAAAATGCTTTCTCCCTTAAAAAGCAAGGCATTTAAAAAAGAGCTTTTTCCAGCCTTAACCCGCCCTAAAATGCCAATTTTAAGCAATCTATTTTGCTCTTGAATTTGCTCTTTTTCCCTTTGCAAGTCCTCTTTTGACCTTGCAATTTGCAGCGGCTTTAAGCCTGATAATTCTATTAAATTATCCGCATTTAGCCTTTTTGCTATCTCATCTAGCTTATCAAGCCTTAGTAAAATCTCATCAAAACTCATCTTTTTCTCCTTAGGTCAAATCAAGGGCAAATGCCATTATGCAAATGACCCTTAAAAGTCTTATTTGTAAAGATACTCGCTAGCTAGGCTATCAAGCCTAGTGCTAATATCACTTAAACTTGAAATTTTAGTCTCTAACTGGGCTAAAATTTGTGCCTTTTCTTCTTGAGAGCTTGCAATTTGTGCTTGCTTTTCTTTGAGCTTGCCCTCTAAAAAGATTGCAATAGCTTCTTTTATAGTATCAAAGCTATCTTTGTAAGCCTTTTGCACCTCAGTTTGCAAGGCATCTTTGATTTTGGGTAAAATTGAGCTTGCAAGTGCATTTTCATCAACACTTTTGCCGCCAAAAAGTGCTTTCAAAAGGCTTGGCAACAATGCTACTATGGGCGTAAGTATGACTTTTACTATGGCAGGCACGGGTAGCTTTTTAATTAGCCTTGAAAGGGCTATAAACAAAGCACCTATGGGGGAGTTATCAAACTTATCAAAAAAGCTATCCTGTATGCCTAAACTAGCACCGTTTAAAGCATTATTTATGCTTGCACTTATATCCTCAACCCAAGCTGAGTTTATCTCAAAGGCACTTAAATTCAAATCGCTAAGCTCTGCCTTAAACGCCGTGATAAGCCTTTCTTGCTGAGTTTTAGTGCGAGCTGTCCATTCACTTAAAAGCACTCTTCTTACCATTGGGCTTATTTCAGCACCCAAAGCACTCTCCCCGCTTAAAGCCGCATTTGCAAGGCTACTCATTTGCTCTTTTAGGGCAAAAATTACAGAGTCTATGCTAGCATTAGCAGCATTTAAAGCCCTCTCATCCGTGTCTGCGTTAAGATTATCTTTAAGAGAGCTAATTTTACTCACGCCCTTTTCAAGCTCTTTTATGGCATTTTGTGCCTCTTCCTTGCCAGCTTTTAGGGCTACGATTTTGGTTTGTAGGGTTGATTTGGTATCCTTAAAATCGCTTTTTAAGCTATCCTTGAAAAGCCTTTCAAAAAGAATTTCAGGCTCTATGCTAGAAATTATCTTATCAAAGCTATCAAATTTATCTTTGCCAAGACAAACTATGCCCTCATCATAGCCAAAACTGCTTGAAAGCTCGTCATTTATGGCTATTTTAATCTCATCAAGCTCGCTTTGTGGCTTTAAATCACACTTTGTAAGCACAAAGCTAAAACTGCGGTTTAGGCTTTGCAGATTTGCAATGTGGCTTTTAATGCTAGCTGTTAAAGCCCCACTTGAAAGGCTGTGAGTGATGATAAAATGCGTCCCAAAGGCAAGATAACGCATAATGGCTTTGTTGTGTGCCTCGTAAGGTGCTTCAAAGCCCGGCATATCCACAAGCACAAGCGGGGCAATTGCTTTAAGCCTAGCGTTGTTTAAATAAAGCCTTGCATAAGCAAAGTCGCTAGCCCTATTTTTAAGCTCACTAAATTCAGCCAAACTCAGCCTTTCGCTTTGCCCATTTTCCTTAACGCCCTCGCCGTAGCTCTCATTTTCTGTGTAGCGAAGCTCGGTAGCCAAAGCAGTTTCAGGGGATATATCCACGCTTAAAACGGCTTCACCTAAAAAGGCATTTAAAGCCGTGCTTTTTCCAGCTGAAAAGCCACCCACCACAGGCACTAGCAATTCTTGCTCACTGATGGCTTTAATCAAGCTATCCTTGCCTTTGCTTGTAATTTTGGCAACTTTGTTTTCGCTTAAAAGCTCGACAACATTTGTTTTCTCTGCGTTTTCGCCCAGCCTCGTGTTGCTTGTGTTTTTGCCACCTAGTTTTGCGTTGCTACTTTGGATGTTGCCATCTAGCCCAGCTTCTTTCACAAGCTCATTAACTTGTTCTAAATACTTTACAAACTCCCTTTGAGTTGAAACTGTCATAGAATCTCCTTGAATAAAATTTTGTTTCTTTTAACTTGCTAACTGCTATGTTTAAGCTCGTTTTTAAATTTAAGCTTAGAGTCTGAATTTAAGCTTGAAATTTTGCATTTAAACTCCTTTATTACAAAGCTTACAACCCACATAAACTCTTAAATTTGTTGCTTTCATACACCTTAGACGGTTTGAAACAAATTTCTAGTATATTAAAAAAAAAAAAAAACGAAAAAACAATGAGAGAAAAACTATTTTAAAAAACCTTGTTAAAAAGTCTTGTTTTTTAAAGATACAAAACAGTACTTATAAAAAACAAAGAATATAAATTTACGCGTGATGGGATATAAGCAAGAAAACACAAATTGTAGAAGATGGATGGCAAAACAAGATCTTTGCTTTTTAGCTCAAAACAAGGTTATTTTATAAAATGACAAAATTATGCGATAAATCAACACTTTAAAAAACAACAAACAAAATAAACTAAATTTAAAACAAAAGCTTAGAATTTAAATAAAAATTCAAAGGACTTGAAATGAATAAGACCTATGAGGTAGTTTTGGCAAATTCTTTCATCTTAGAGGTAGAACAAAAAAGCAATAAGATCATCTTTGAAAAAAGCACAGATGAGGTTGGTAGATACACCAAGGAGTATTCTAATGCTATATTATCATCGGCTTCTTTGATTAAAAACTACAAAGATTCTTACAAGGGTGTATTCTTGGATCCTACCATAAAAATAGGGGCTAGTTCAAGTTTGCTTGAATTTAAGGCTTGGCAAAGCTTGTATTTAAATGATCCCCCAAAGGGTAAAATAGCTCCTTGGACTAAGAAAGAAAAGGCTTATTATGAGAGTTTAAAGACCAAGAAAGAAAGATATAAATATCTAGTTATACGAAGTGGTTTAAGACCTGCTATAATGGATGTGCCTTATGATGCCATAGGAGGAGTTGATGATGATGGAAGGGTTATAAATCCTGAATATGAAGAGTTTTTTTATCTAGCAAATTTAAATTCAAAGAAAGCTGCTGTTTATTTTAATGATTACTTAGAAATAGGAGAATGGAATTTATTAAAAGGCTTTTTGGGGGATAAAAATGCCTTTATCAAAGTAGGCTCAACGGGCTGGACAGCAAGGGCTTGGCAGTGTATTTTTCTACAAGCTCAATTAGGAGATGAAGAAGCTTTTAGAAATTTAGCCTATCTTATTTTGTGTTCTAATTCTTTAATCACCGGACTTCATTGGAATAAAACAAAAGCACAAATGATATATAAGCTTTATGATAATCACAAGTCCTTACTTGATAGCTTTGGTATGATTCCTTATTTGGATGAGCTTATAGGTGTAGAATGGGTGATTGATTTTAACTGTATGTATGGTTGGGCTGTTGATCCTCAAGCTCAGGGTGTAATTTCTAAGATCTATGATCTAGTGGATAAAGGAGAGCTTAAAGATCCAAGAGATAAGGATTCTACAAGTGAGAGTAGGATTGAATTTATGCAAGTAGCTGAGCTATATATAGACCTGCATATAAGGCTAGCAGGTTGGAAATATGCCCATGATATACCAAATTCTACTAGCCTAGCTGAGGCTAAAGCCCACATACGAGATTTAAGTTTAGAAGCAAAGGTTCTTTCAGTAACTCCTCATCAGGGCTATCCTAATGCTCCAAGCTACTACACCCCTGAGTATTTAGAAGATCTTTACAAGGAAGGTGAGCTTGACAAAAAACTAAACCCCACCATACCAGCTATGTATAGAGAAAACTTCCCCCAAGCTCTTAGAGATGAAATAGAAAACTATGCAAAAAGACATAAGATCAAAGACTAGCCTTAATCAAATTAATTATTGTTAAAAAAGTATTGATTTGTAATTGACAAGCCTATGGGTGAAGAAACCATAAATTCAAGGCATTTTTCCATAAATTCGTGAATTTTTGGCACACGCTTAGAATGACAAAATGTGGATTTTTTTAAGTTGTGTGAATTTTTTTGAATTTGCGTGGGGGGGGGGGGGTTGAATTTTGCGTGAATTTTTTTAAAAAATGCCAAAAAATTCACGGTTTTGCGTGAATTTACTTAAATTTTAAGCAAAGAATTCACGGTTTTTCTTGAATTTTTATCCATTTTGCCATTTCAAGCTTTCGCAAGAAAGCTATAAGGTAGCATATGTGATTTAGCATATACGCTTTATAAGAACGGTAATGAAATTAAAAATTTTATACAAGATATACCAAAGAAGATATGCTAAGTAGCTATGATCTAAGTTATCATATGCTAAAATAAAGCTTTCAAAAAGCGATTTTAGTTTTTCAAGGCTTTCACGCAAGGCAGAACTAAGCATAAAAAAACTAAATATAAAACATAACTA
>NZ_QHLI01000042.1 GCF_006864425.1 Campylobacter troglodytis
CAAAGTTGCAAGACGAAACGAAGCAAAAAAATACTTCAAAATTTCCCTAAATTTCTTTTGAGACAATTCGGGAACGGACTATATACTTGTTTTTCATCGCTGTAATCATAACTTGAAGCTCCTTTATTAGAGCTTAAGTTAAATTGAGTCTAAAACAATAATGAATTAGCATTATTGGCAAATATTTTATGAGGATTATAGGAGGCTTATAGGGTTTATAATTTTAAGTTATAATTGTGTAGAATGTGAGAATTCAAAGGATTGTGAATGCCAAAAAATAATAAAAGCATTGTAACGCCAAATACTAAATATCTGTATCCCTTGACTGCTATCATTGAACCATATACTAAAAATACACTTCCAAGTACTCCTCACTCATTTGAAGCATTAATAAGCGATAAGTTTTTACGAGACTGTTTAATAGACAGTCATTGCAACAAGCAAAATATATTGTTATTAGATGAAATTGATATAATTGGCATCAATATGAGTGATATGTATGAAAAACTATTTGAAATATTAAAACAATATGAAAGTGGTAATATCGATACAAAACAAAGTATTAAAGACATTGATGAATATATACAAACAATCAAAAATACCGTTAATAATTTTAAAACTCGCTATGCGAATCTTTTTAAAGAAGATACATCAAATGATATAAATATGTATAATACGCAACAATTATTTAACAAAAGCAGTCAAAAATTAGAAACTTTACTTGACGATATAGGTAAATCTCAAAACGAAGCCACAATAATGGCGAAAAATCAAACAAATAAAATGCTTGTTGTGCTAATGGGACTAAATGTATATTATTCGCATAGTAGCATAGTAATGGCTTGTGCAATGAATCTATTACATACCAATAGCATTCTATTTAGAATAATACAATCGTGTTTTGCTATAACGCCTTATGGTGCGACTATATCTCTTATTGTGCTAGTGGGTATAGCCTTATTTTATATTAGTAGTTTGAAAAATAATCATAACTTAAAAATTAAACTCTATGAATTTTATGCCGTGTTAAACAGTATTTCTCAAAAAATAAATAAACAAAATACTTATCTTGCAAGCATTATAAATATTGATAAAAAATATTCTGGCAATATAATGCTACTTAATAAAAAAGTCATCAAGTATCTAACCAAACCATTGCATAATCATATATATATGTTGTTAAATGATAGTTTTATCGATAAATCTTATATATGCACCACATTAAACAAAAATCAAGTTATAGATTTAAACATTGTTTCATTATTAGAACAAAATAGCACACAAGAAAATCATCTAATCAAACCAGGCAAACATCAATTTGCCATATCTATATATCCACACATTAAAAAACAAAATATAGAAAATAGCGATATTATTAACACCTCTGCATTTAAACATTTAAAAAGCATCATTTTAGAATTTAGCGATTTCCTTTTTATCCAATCGCCATATTTTAGCTCTACCATTGCATTAGATATGATTTCTCAAAGTTTTAGTAAAAGCCACGAAAATAATAATTATATAGCCAATAAATATATGCTTTTTATTACGAATCCAATATCTATAAGCTCTCCACATTATAAGATTAGTGAGTTTGTAAAAACACAGTGTCGTAGCAATAACAATATCAAAGATAATGTTTTGTTTTTAAATACAATAAATCGCATAAATAAGCAACAGCTATTATCAAATTTTACAGAACAAATTAAAAAATATTATACAACGATTCCAAACACACAAAATGATATAAAAAACCTAATGCCATTACTGCAAGATTTATGCGATAATCATAAAAATATTATGGATATTGCAGATAATTTTAATGCTATAAATAATTTTCTTTTAAAACAATTTAATAACCAAGCATTAGATGGACGACATACAAAAACGATACAAAACATTATAAATATACTTTTTTCATTTGAAAATATACTTTCGCATTTTATAGATTTTAAAATTAACAAAAATAGCAAAGAAGCAAAAATAGTTTTTGAAGAAGAAGATTTAAATGAATTAAGAAACAAAGTAAGGGAAAAACTAAATGATATACCATTATTTCAAAGCATATTTTGCATTACACATTTATTTAATAATGCTTATTTTTCTAATACACCAGCAGAGCAAATAAATCTATTTAAAAGTTTATTAAAAAACTGCAAAGAGCAAGTTCAATTTATGCGATATAAAAATAAATTAGAAAATATTAAATTAAGCAATAGCGATATTTACTACTTTGTAGATTTTCTTTTGCCATTTAATTCACAAATTTTATTAGCATTTTTTAATAAAGATGAATATGATGAAATATGTATATTTATATTATATTTATTAGATTTAGAAATTGATGGAATGCTTATATATTGCCGCTATCATCTTATTGCATTATCAAATTATACGCCAGAAAATAATATAAAAAATTTTGAAAATATATTTAAAAAAGATTTTCAAAAAAGACTTCAAAACACTTTAGAAGATGTAAGTATAGATAGTATATTAGATACACTTAAAGGAAAAATCGATAATGTTAAAATTAATCAATCCGCAATAAATATAATTATATTTCTTGCATCAACTACTATAAAAAAATCTAAAGATTGGATAAAAAATAATGTCAGTAAAAAATCTTTGGAAACAAATAATCTTATCTTGTTATTGCAAGGTATTTTAAGCAATCAAAAGAATATTACAAATATGGATAATATTTTAAATGATACAATAAATCAAACAAATATGCCCAAACAAATTCCAACCCCAACAAAACAAATAGATAAATATAAATTTGACATAATTAACATATTATTAAAACAGTTACAAGGCATTAAAAAAATACAACCATCTCCTCAAGGTTTAATTGCATTTGCAATAATGGAATACTTAGATAAAAAATTCCCTATTATATCCAAAGCAGATTTAAAGAGACAAATTATGTTTTTTTTATTAACAGCTAGAGAAAAACAAGACGCTCCATATAGTAAATGGGAAGCCAATAAGGATTATTTTTACATACCCAAAGAACTTAATAAAACACTAATTGTTGGCGATTTTCACGCATCTTTATTGCTTGACAATGCACTAGATTGTGGCTATCTTACGCACAATCCTAGCATAGCAGCTTATATAGACGATGAAGAAGCAATAAGGCCACAACTTATAAATGAATTAAAAGCACATATCAATAATAGCGTAGCATTAGATGGCATTGGGAATAATATAATCAAAGAAGCCTACTGTAAGATATTGCATTACTTAGATATAGGCACAAATGAAAGTATGCAGTTTTTAACCACACGATTAAATCTTAGTGAAAAGAAGATTAGACAATATTTTAACTTAAGCACTATAAGCAGTAAAGAATTAGCAATAAAAACTAAAATAAATTCAAAAGAGGGCAACAAAGACAATAATTTTAGAAAATCTACACATAATGTTAAATACATTAAAGATTTTCTAGTGCAACTTAAAAGAATAGCAGAGTATAATTATAGTATATATAATGACACTATCAATAAAAATGCGATTGACAAAAATAATAATAACAAAACAAATACAGCTCCACAAATATTAGGTAATTATATTTACAATGAAAATTTTATCCCATCAAATATTGATTTGATAGATTAAGTGTGCATAATGCGAGATGAATTAGTAGCAATGTTTAGGGATGATTTGCCATTTTGGCATAATTTTTTTAAACAAGTAGATAAACTTGAAAACTTGCTAAATACAAAAAATTTTGACGCCAAAAGTCGCAAACTTTTTGATTTTAACTTTATCCTAAAAACCCTAAGAACCTACAAGCTGCACCCAAATGGCAATGGCATAAAATGGAGCAAGGAAGAAAAAGAAAGTTTTGTAAAATTAAGCTATAAAGATCAACGCAAAATGATAGTGCGAAAAAGCGAATTAAGATCCTCTCTTTTTCCTTATGTAACAGTAGATTATGAGCCTTATAAATATAGCGAACGCATAAGCGATAGTGCAAAAATAGCATATCAAAGAACACAAAGCTTACTTAATCAAAACAAGAATTTAGATTTTAGCAGTTTAAATTCTAATATTAAAGAAGAAATATTTAATAATCTAAGACTAGCCTATAAAGAAAGGTATCTTAAAGCAGGAGTAGAACTAGCAAAACTACTTTTTAAAAATTCATTTTTAGGCAATCACAAAAACGCCGAATCTGAAATCTTAGAATGTGTCTTAATCACCAAAAAATTACTTGGTGAAAGGATCCCAGAAAATGCGTATATGTATTATAAGCTTTATCAATGGAGCAGTGATGAATATAGATTATTTCTTGATGAATTTACGCCAGATACACTAAAAATAAATAAAGAACAAGCTAGAGAATGCTACAACTTTGCATTAGAATCTATCATCTGGGAGGCAATAGATGAGGAAGCATATCGCTTTAAAAACTCCATTGTTAGTGCAGAATTATGGCTAGCAGCTGCTATTAAATATCAAAGCCCACTAGCTTTTGGCACAGCAGCTTCGCATTATCTTGCTAGCAATATGCCAAATCTTTATGGCAGAAGCTCCATTTTATATTCACTTGCTTGTAACCGTTGTGCCATTGCACTAGGAAGCGATAATAAATTATATGGCTTAGCGCAAGATAGCTATGGATTAGAATCTAAAAAATTATGGAGCTATTATGAAAAAACTTCCGAACAAAGAGGGCTAATAAACGGACTTGATCCATATTTTGATGAAAAATTCCCACCTAAACACATTATAGATTTAAGTGCAATGGTAACAGGTTATGTATATAATGGCTTTACAAATCGTGGAGGATTAGAAAATGCTATAAAAAATGGCATTGTCAAAGATATAATAAACCAAGAAGCTACAATAAAAGATATAAAACATTTTTACCTAACAATGTGGAAAATCATAGTATACACAGACAATCAACTTACGATGGATGACTATAATTTAGGTAGATTGGGCTATCTTGCATATATTTTATACGAAAACCTACCTTACGGCTACCCATCCGCTCGTCCTTATATCTTTCCAAAAGAGGTGCTTGATCTAGAAATTGATTTCACAAAGGGTGTGGAGGATTTAAAAGAGGCTTGAATTTAAAACATATCTTATAACTTTTTTCAACCATCCTAATAAATTCTTAGGTATTATAAATTCTTGTATGCTAAAAATGATTTAAATTCACTTGGATACTTTTTGGAAAATATTTTAAGCTAAACCAGCGTAGAACCTTTACAAAAATTCAAAAACAGTTAGAAAAAATTAGCTTTTATGGCAACTTGATAGCATTTTTGTTGCAGCAAAGACAAAGCGGTAAAATTATCTTTTGATGTTGCTTTTTATGCTAGGCTTATTAGCTGTATTCATGAACTAGATAAAATCACTGGGGTTTCAAAGAACATTATGGCTGTTTGTGTGAATATACATTATAATGATTATTTTATAGATTCAAAATCCGAATATAAAAATTTGAAAACAACTCAAACAAAAAATAAAAAGCAAGTGTTACAAGGCATTTTTAAATTCACAAAGCTCTCTTAAACATTTTACAAAGACAACAAGGCTACAAAAAAGCCTTATAAATTCACAGTCTAAGCTATGGATCTTTAGTATATTAAGCCCATCTTTATGCCTTTTTAAGAAAGAAGGTTAAATTTTAATCTTAATGTGTTAAAATAGCACCCATTATATGAAAGGTTAGATTATGAAAGCAGACGCAAAAAAGGTTTGGATGGATGGGAAAATAGTAGATTTTAAGGATGCCACAGTGCATATACTCACGCATTCTTTGCATTATGGAAACGCTGTGTTTGAGGGTACAAGGGCTTATAAGACAGAAAAAGGACTTGCGATCTTTCGCTTGCAAGATCACACAAAGAGGCTCTTAGAATCAGCTAAAATTACACTTCTAAACTGTCCTTATTCTCAAGCTGAGCTTGAAAAGGCTCAAATAGAGCTTTTAAGGCTAAATGAGTTTAATAAAAATGTCTATATAAGACCCATTATCTATTTAGGAGACGGAGAAATGGGGGTTTATCATATAAAGGCTCCTGTTAGAGTAGCCATTGCTGCTTGGCAAATGGACGCTGCATACTTAGGCGATGAGGGCTTGAAAAAGGGCATTAAGGTAAAAATTTCAAGCTTTATGAGAAACAGCGCAAAATCTTCTATGAATAAGGCAAAAGCAAGTGCTAACTACTTAAATTCACAGCTTGCCAAATTTGAAGCCATAGATGCAGGCTATGAGGAAGCCTTGCTACTTGATGAGGAAGGTTTTGTGTCTGAGGGCACAGGAGAGTGCTTTTTCATAGTAAAAAACGGAGTTTTAATCACCCCTCCAAATGATTTCACCCTAAGAAGCATAACCCAAGATACAGTTTTAAAGATAGCAAGGCATTTAAATTTGCCCATTTTAAGACAAAGGATTAGCCGCGATGAGGTTTATACAGCAGATGAAGCCTTTTTCACAGGAACAGCAGCAGAGGTAACGCCAATATCTAACATAGATGCTAGGATTATAGGAAGTGGAGAAAGAGGCGAGCTTACAAAGCGTTTGCAAGATGCTTATTTTGATGTGGTTTATGGGCGAGATGATGCCTTTAACTCAATGCTAACTTATATTTAAAGGATAAAAAATGCCAGCAGATTTGAATGATTATTTTAACAAAAAAAATGGTAGCAGTGGGGGTGGTTCTAAACAAACCCTGAATTTCAAGGCTCCAAATTTGGACTTTATGAAAGGCTTTGGAAAATTCACGCCTCTTATTTATATCATCATAGTATTAGTGCTTTTATTGGTACTTGCCAAGCCTTTTGCCATAGTAAATTCAGGTGAGATGGGCATTAAGGTTACCACAGGTGCCTTTGGTGAGAAGGCTTTAGAGCCCGGACTTCATTTCTTTGTGCCTATATTTCAAAAGATCATCATCATAGACACCAAGGTTCGTCAAATGACCTATGCTTCGGTTGAGGGTGTGAATGAAAGCTCCTTGCAACGAGGCAGCGGTGTGATTAATAAAAGCTCGATCTCAGTTCTTGATAGTCGCGGGCTTAGCGTGTCAATCGATGTAACAGTGCAGTATAAATTAAACGAGGCTGTGGTGCCTCAAACCATAGCAAAGTGGAATGTAAATTGGGAGGATAAGATCATAGATCCCACAGTGCGAGATGTGGTAAGAAGCGTTGTTGGTAAATATACAGCCGAGGAATTACCTGCAAACCGCAACGCCATAGCCCAGCAAATCAACGATGACATAGGAAAGATCATAGTAGGGCTTGAAAATACCCCTGTTATGCTAACTGCTGTGCAGCTTCGCGAAATAGTCTTACCCCCTGAGGTAAAAAGGCAGATCGAGCTTGTGCAAGTTGCAAAGCAAGAAGCTGAAAGGGCAAGTCAAGAAGCACTTCGCCGTGCGACACTCGCAGAAGGTGAGGCAAATGCTACTATCATTAGCTCAAAGGGTAAGGCAGATGCTGCTAGGATTGAAGCTGATGCTCAAGCTTATGCAAACAGACAGGTTGCAAGTAGTTTAAATAATCCTCTTTTGAATTTAAAGCAGATCGAGGTTCAAGGAAAATTTAACGATGCACTCAAAGAAAACACAGACGCAAAGATTTTTCTAACACCAGGTGGTTCTGTGCCTAATATCTGGGTAGATACAAAGGATGCTAAGAGGCAAAGTGCCATATCTCAGTAAGGGAAAAAGATGCTAGAAAAATTGAGGCACTCTTTGCTTTTTTATGCCCAGCATCTTTATACTGTGGATTTTTTGTTTATTTTTTTGGCATTTTTTGTCTTTATAGTTTTTTTAGTCTTTGCCATAATGCTTTCAAAAAGACCTATGATAGCTGGCATAGTTATAGTTTGGGACTTTGTTATTTGTTATTATTTAATCTTTGATGGTTATGCCTTTTTAGATAGCAAGGTAAGAACAAGGGAGGCTGAGATAGTGAAAACAAGCATAGCAAATGAAATAAATTTCGCCGTGGATTTTAACATCACAAATCTTTCAAAATACAATTTCAGCTTTTGTAAGATCACAAGCACACTTTACAAAGAAGTAGATGAAGAGGCTTCTTTTATAGAAAAATACAAGAATAAACTTAGAGCCTACCGCATCAAAAGCAAAACCCTTGATAGCCTAAAAAGAGGAGAAACTCAAAATCACCGCATAGTTTTTGAGGATTTTAACCAGGATCTAAATATCAGCTCTTATCTTAAAAGCGAGTGTTACTGATGTTTAATACCTTGCAAATTCTAGCTTGCTCACTTTGCATAGTGCTTTTCTTGCTTTTTAGTGCTGTGATCTTTTTGCTTGTTAAAAAGCCTCAAAATGCCATTGCCTTTTATGCGATAAATGCCTTGTTTATGGGCATACTTGTGTATTCTTTATTTTTGGCTATTGAGGATTATACCAAGCAAGCAAGTATTTCAAATTTGAAATTTAATAGAATTTTAAGCACAGAAAGCCTAAATATAAGTGGCAGAGTAAGTAATCTTACCAAATTTCCTATCAACAAATGCTTCTTAGAACTTACCATAGCAAATAAGCTAGGCACCGATAAATCAACAGTTTTCCAGCAAGATAAATCAAGCATAAAAAGAGGATCAAACAGCACAAGCTACACAGTGCAAATTGTAAAAGCCTTGCCAGGAAATGCCTACAAGGACTTTGCAGTGCAAGTTCCCTTCCCTCCAAACTACACAAATACCGAGTTTTATCATATTTTAAACTGTATTTAGTGTATTTTGAATTTTTAAACTATATTTGAAGGCTTTAAAGCCACTGAAAATTGTTGGCTTAAGACATTGTAATTTGATACAAGAACATTTTAAAGTATGGAAAGCAATATGATTCATTCTAGAATTTTGCAGATATAATTTAAGGAATTTTGAAGTATTTGTGTCTTGATTTATAGGTGAACAACATCGCCGAAATTTGCAAAATTTCTCGTGTTTGTGTGAATGCAATTGTGCAAGAAATTCGCATTTTAACCCTTAAAGAATGCGAGAAGGTCTCTAAAATGAGCGGTGAGATCGAAGTTGATGAAAGTTATTTCGGTGGTGTTCGTGGTAGCGTAGGCGTGGGGCTGGTCGCAAAAGTTTTTACTTCGTGATAAGCACTCGTAAGTGTGAGCAAAAGGGGCTTTGCACAGTTGATACTTGCTAAATTTAATGGCTAAAAGAGAAAATTTTGTCCTTCATTTAAAAGACAAGAATTTACATACAATGCGAAAATTTTAGGACAAAATTCTCATTAAAATTTATTAAAGTTGATAAGAGAACATCCTATCAAGTTTAATTGAGCCAAATTTTATACAAATTTTCATTCTTAAGCTTGATCTTAGTTCTAAATTCACTCTCCTTCAAGCATGCAAAAAATTCCCTTTTAATCTAGTAAAACCCTAAGCTAATATTTGCAAAGGCTTTGTTTACAGTTACAAGGGTATGAAGTAAAAATATTTTCTATGCCGTTGATATTATTACGCTCCTTTGTAAATTCGAATTTGGCTTGTTTTATCCTATAATGAGTCTTTGCTCCTTCTTGCAAAGTTACAAGATAGGTAACGAAGTAAAAACATAGGTATTTTTGACCAACTCCACATATGCGCTTATTATGTACTCGCCTTGCTCCTTCTACTACGCAGTTGCTAGTGTAATGAAGCAAAAATAACTTTCACTCATTTTACAATCTCACCGCTCATTTGAGAAAGCCTCTCGCATCCTTTGGCTATCAAAATGTGAATTTTTTGAAAATTTTGCACAAACTTTGATGAGGCATTTGACAAAATTCAGCAATTGTTTCGCCTATAAATCAAGTTATTCTTGCAAGGTAACGAGTGCAAGGCTCAGTAAAAAATACTTCAAAATTTATCTAAGTTAGATCGACGAAATTTTCAAACCAAGTTTTTTTATAGGCACTCACTTAAAAATATTTTGCTTGAAGTTTAATGTAGCCTTTTTAAATATCTTTGAAAGCCTTTTAAATTCTATCAACTTTTAAATTTTTTTAAAAGAACTTTAAGGGCTTTTTAAATCTTATTTAAAATTTAAAAATTCACAGCTTGAATGAAAGGGCTTTAAATTCGAGCTTAAGGTTATTTTTTGTGTTTTAAATTGTGGTTTAAAATGGGGTTTTGTGAATTTATTTTAAATTTAAGCTCTAAATTTAAAGCTTGAATTTAGAACTTAAATTTAAGATTTTTACTTTAAAAGCATAACCTTGACAAGGTCCAAAACTAGAACGCTTTAAATCATAAACTTGAATTTAAAAGCTTTAAATTCAAGTTTTAAATTCAAGCTTTTAACACACTGAATTTAAGTCTTTATAAATTAGCGAGATTTAAGTGGGCAAAATTTTTTTTAAGCTTTTAAAGCTTAATTTTGATTTAAATTTAAAACTTCTTTGCTAGCCGCTCGGGGAAAGCGGCTTAGCAATAGATTGAAGGTTTTCCAAGCCTCTCAAAATAATCTTAATCTCAAAACTACCTTGATAGACTTGAGAAAAGGATTTATTCACTTAAAGCAAAACTCGTTCCAAATTTCTCACAATCTTCGCAAAACACTTAAAATTTTTTGTCATAGAAACTTATTTTTGTGGACTTTAAAATTCACAAGTACCATTTTTAAATGGCTCAATACAACTTAAGTGGATTTTCTCTTATCAACTTCATTAAATTTTGATGAGAATATTGCCTTAAATTTTTCGTCTTAATTGCGTTTTTTTAAATGAAATACAAAATTTTTTTAGCCTTTAAATTTGGCAAGTTTAAATTTCGCAAACTTCTACTTACAGTTACAAGAGCACGAAACAAAAACATTCTCTATGCCGTTGATGTGCTTTCGTTCATTTGCAAACTTAAATTTGGCGTATTTTATCCTATAATGCACTTGTGTCCCTTTGCAAACTCATTTACCCTATGCTTTACTCTGTAATGTGCCTTTGTTTCTCCTTGCAAAAACACAAGCCTAGCTAAGTAAAAAATCAACCAAGCCATCATAAGCTTTGAAGTCCTTCTATAAATCTCGCATTCGTTAAGCTTTGCAAAGTCCCTTATGATGCGCAGTAGTTCTTTTGCCAAGCAATGCTTTACCACCTATGTATAAACACTAGCCTAATGTTTTAGCATCTCTTCTTGCAAAGGGACAATTGTGTAACACGAAATAAAAACACAGATGTTTTTAGCTCCACGCCCACGCTTTCCCCTTACTCTTTTAACTCCTTCTGCTCGCAGTTACGAGCAAAGCGAGGTAAAAACTAAGTCTCATCAACTTCAACCACTTATTTTCTAAAAAACTTCGCTTTACTGATTTTTCACACTCTTTTGTGATTAAAATGCTAATTTCTCGCACAATTGCATTCACACAAACACGAGTTATTTTGCAAAGCCCAGCATTTTTTCACCTCTAAATCAAGGCTTCTTGCAAAGGGACAAGAGGCTTAACGAAGCAAAAAAATACTTCAAAATTTCCATAAATTTCTTTTGAGATAATTTGGGAATGAACCATATACTTGTTTTTCATTTTGCTATCCATACTCTAAAATGATCTTGCATCAAATTAAAGTGATGATATAGTTACCAATTCTTTCAAAGGAGTAAATGTATGAAAAGTGCCACATTAGACTCAAGTGCAAAAGAGGCTTTAGACAAAGCGGTGAATGGTAGTGGTGGAAGTCAAATTTTTTTAATCAAACTAAAAGCACAATGTAGCAGTGAAAATATTTTGCAATATGACGATGAAGATTTAAGAAAACTAAAACAGTATTCAAGCTATGATTGTGGTGGCGGTTTTGAAGATAGATTTAAAGCCATTCTTTCTTGCATAGAGAAATAGTTTTAGCTTATAAGTCTTTTAACCGATTTTGATTCGTTATGTTATATGCTTTTGAGTAACTTTGTGCAGTAAATCCTCACTCAAAAACACATTAAACGCGAGAATTTACTACATAAATTCAAAGCAATTTAATACAACTTTGTGATTTATTGCTATTATTTTGTTTTTATGGGCTTGTATGAAACACATTCACATTTTTTGTCAAACGGTATTATATTAAATTGTTCTCCATTATTTTTATTTATTGTGCAAACTAAATGCCCAATTATTGCTATATTATAAAAGGTATATTTACCTACAATGCATTCTTTGGATACTATAATGTTAAATTCTTATCTTGTGTCCTTTGTTATTTTGGGTGGCAATGTTTAGATATTTATCATTATTTTTTGTTTTTTGTCTAAAATCAAGTTAGCTAAATTAAACTTAAAAAGGTTTTTTAAGCTAAGTCCTATGAAAAACAAAAATCAGTTCCAAAATTCGCAGATCTAACTTAGATAAATTTTGAAGTATTTTTTACTTAGCCCCTAGCCACTCCACTTGCAAGAATTGATTTAGAGGTGAAACAATTGCTGAATTTTGTCAAATGCCTCATTAAAGTTTGTGCAAGATTTTCAAAAAATTCGCATTTTAATAGCCAAAGAATGCAAGAATGCTTTTAAAATGAGCGGTGAAATTGAAGTAGATGAGAGTTATTTTTTGTTTCGCCTCTTTTGCAACTGTAAGCAGAATGTGCAAAAAGAGTGCGTGGTAAGCGTGTATGTGGGGTTGATCGCAAAAGTTTTTGCTTCATTAAGCTTCTTGTCCCTTTGCAAGAAGTAGCAAAGGCTCGTTATAGTATAAAATACAACAAAAATGAGTTTGCAAAGGGACGAAATTATATCAATGTAACTGTGAATGTTTTTATTTCGTGGTGCATGTCTTGCAACTGCAAACAGAAGGGTCTTTACAAAGGCTAACTTAGATAAATTTCACGGCAAGATAATTTTTCACACACTTGAAAGAAGTTGAATTTAAATCTAAGATCAAGCTTAAGAATGCAAATTTGTATAAAATTTTGTAAAAATGGCTTAGGAAAAATTCTAGGTCATTTTAGCTAAAAGTGTCAAACGCTGTAATTTTATGCTTCACTTAAAGGATATTAAAATAAAAATTTTAGGACAAAATTCTCATCAAAATTTATTAAAGTTGATAAGCCAAAATCCGCCTAAGTTGTTTTGAGCCTTAAAATTTATTAAAATTGATAAGGCAAAATTTTGTTAAGTTTATTTAAGCCTTAATAAATTCACAAAAGCACCCAAAGTGTCATTTAAATAAAGTCCAAATTTAGTCTCTTAGCTCCCACTCATACGCACTTTTACAAATGATTTCTAGGTCATCAAATTGTGGCTTCCATGCTGTTAATGCCTTTATTTTTGAGCTATTTGCTATTAAAATGCTTGGATCACCTGCCCTACGCGCAGCCATTTCCACCCTAAAATCCACCCCACTTACCCTTTTCATCGTTTCAATCACCTCTTTTACCGAAAAGCCGTGTCCGTAGCCCACATTAAAAATCTCGCTTTTGTTTTGCTCTTGCAAATACGCAAGCCCTGTTAAATGAGCTGCTGCTATGTCATCTATGTGTATGTAGTCCCTTATACAAGTGCCATCCTTTGTGGCATAATCATCCCCAAAGATAAACATTTTCTCGCGTTTACCAGCCGCACACTCAGCGGCTACCTTGATTAAAAGCGTGGCTTTTGGGTAGTTTTGCCCTATTGCATAGCTCATACAAGCACCTGCTACATTAAAGTAACGCAAAATGCAGTGTTTAAAGCCTGAATTTGCCGCACTTGCATCAAGCAAAACCTGCTCGCTCATTAGTTTGCTTCGTCCGTAAGGATTTATGGGTTGCAAAACACTTTTCTCGCTCACACTTTGAGTTTGTGGCTCGCCGTAAGTAGCAGCTGTTGATGAAAATATGAAGTATTTGACATCATTTTCTAGGCAGGTTTGAATTAAATTACTTGTGTTTGCGGTGTTGTTAAGATAGTATTTTAGCGGATTTTGCGTGCTTTCAAAGACCTCAATGCTAGCAGCAAAATGCACCACAGCCTCAAATTTATGCTCCCTAAAAAGCCTTTTAAGTCCCTCAAAATCTCTTAAATCCTGCTTGAAAAAGGCAAATTTTTTTAAATTTTGCAAGGCATCAATGGCTTTTTGGCTGCCCTTGCTGAGATTATCAAGCACAAAAAGCTCGTGGCTTGTTTCTAAGAATTGTTTGAGCGTGTGAGAGCCTATGTAGCCAGCTCCTCCGGTGATTAGAATTTTCATTTGTGCTTATCCTTTCTTTTTTCGGATTAGCTTTTTCGCGCTTTTTAGGGAGACGCTACGCAAAGCTAATGCCTTGCTCCGCTTGCTTCGCCGACTTCGCGCAGATGAACTACAATGTTCTATCTTGCGCTCATCGGCTCGCACAACCCTAAAAATCATCGAAAAATCCTGCACCTTGTCAAATTCATAGCCGAATTTCACGCTTTTGCGTGAATTCTTTTGGTAAATGGCGCGAATTTGTGCCTTATTATCAAATAAATTTGCATTGCTTCGTCATTGTGAGCCGTTGCAAACGGCGTGGCAATCCAAATTTGCAACAAGTTGCGTAACACAATCTACTTAAAACCGCTTTGTATTATAGCGCAAATTTATGTATCAAGTGTGGAAATTTTTATAAAGTGCAGTAAGTTCTCATAGCGTAAATTTATGCTGAAATGTCTAGTTTAAGGCTATTTTTGGCTTGTTTTTTGATTTCTTTTATAAGGGCATTTAAGTCCTTTGTGAAATTTGGATTTTCAAGGTTGTTGATAATAAGCTCTTCGCTTACTTTAAACGATACTGAAATGCTTTGAAATTCTTTTTCAAGGGCATTCAATGCTTCATCTGCACTAGCGTAGCCCCCTAATTCTAACTGCTTTTTAAGCTGCTATTCAAGCCATTTTTTCAGCCTTTTCATTTGCTCTTCAAGCAAATCTACCTCGCCATCATTAGTTTGGCTAGGCGTTTCGCCCTCGATGGTTTTTTTGGCGTATTTTATGATTTGTTCCTTGCTTTGAAGCTCACCTAAATTCAAATATCCATCCATATTTACATCCGCTTTTAAAGTGGCGTTGAGTGCCTTTTCTATGGTGTTTGGCAAGGGTGCGTCATAATGTCTGCTGTAAGGTAGGTAGGACGAAACGCCATCTATTTGCACCAAGGCTACATTTGAGCCGTTTTTCTCGTCTGTTTTGTAAGAATTTAATGTGCTATAACCTGCCAAAGTATCACCCTTTTCGCTCTCGTTTAAAAAGCCGTTTTTATCAGAGTCTGCACCCACATAATTTCTTTTGTAGGCTATGTCGCCAAACCAGCCTGAGACGAAGTTTTCAGCCTCGCCTTTAAGGGTAATTTGTCCGTTTTTATCTTTGTCAAAATTTTGTGAGCCAAAATATGTTTTTAATTTTTCTAAATTCTCAGTGCTAAGCCTTAAATTTATGGTGTTTCCACTTACCTTATCTTTGAATGAAACTTCATTTGCAAATTCATAGTTTTTTTCTAAATTTGAGCTTGTTTTTATGTCATTTAAATCTAAATTTTTTGAAACGATTTTACTGAATTTTTCTAAATTTTCATTGTTAAGATTGTTTAGACTGGAAAATACGGCTTTGTTTTGCACACCATTTAGATTAAAGCTTGTGTTTTCAAAGCTCAGCATAGGACGAACAAGTCCAAAGTCTGCATTAGAGAAAATTCTAGCCATTTGTAACGCCTTTTTAGTATCTATATCTATAATACTTCATAAAGCCATTTGAGTAAATAGCTTGCTTTGAAGTGGAATTTTTGTTGGCATTATAATTATTTCTGTAAGGCTTACTTAAATAATTATAAGTGTGCTTATATGCTGAACCACTATTGTATTTTGGGCTTTGCCAAAGATAATAGCCACCCACTACCTCAGCCATTTCAGCCTTACTTAATTTTTTAACTCCGGGCGAATTTTCGCTCAAAGCCCCATTGCTTACCTTTGCAAGTAAATCATCAGCCAAAGCTGAACCTAAAAATACCCCGCTCAAAAGAGCTACGAAAACGATTTTTTTCATTTCTACTTTCCTTTATTAAAATTAAATATCGACATAATCACAATAAAAATTCACATTATAGTCAAGACAAAAATAGTATTTTTTAAAAAAATTTGTAAAATTTTTTAATTTTTTACATTTTTATTTTGTTCTATGAATTCTCACGCTTATGCTATTTTTCATAATGTCTCACCCATCTTTTTCCACAAATTTTGCTTGCTCTCTTTCGCACGCTTTGGTAAAAACTTCTATGTAGCCTCGTTCTTGCTTGTGTTCTTTGATATACTCGCTCATTATTTGCAAGAAATTCACATAATCTGCCTCGCTTAAATTTCCCTTTATCAACTCATATTTTAAAAAAAGCATATAGGTGTTTAGCACATCGCTTTCGCAATATTCGTGAATCTTTTCAAGCTCGTTTGCGTAAAAAAGACTCATTACTTGCTCTCCACTTGTGTCGTATTTGCCGGGTAGCTCTACCATAGCACATATAGTATCAAGTCGCACGCCCCGCCACGCGCCAAGGCTTTCAAACAAATCGC
The DNA here is from genome assembly GCF_006864425.1 of Campylobacter troglodytis. GTDB lineage: Bacteria > Campylobacterota > Campylobacteria > Campylobacterales > Campylobacteraceae > Campylobacter_D > Campylobacter_D troglodytis. Next base: position 16,467 of record NZ_QHLI01000042.1, read on the forward strand.
AGTGTTTTTGCTCGTTGTATCGGCTTTTGTAGTTGTTCCATTTGTCTGAAACCGTGTCTAAATAAACACTTGCTTTTATGTTGTATTTAAGCGCACGAAGCACAAGCACGGGCAGATCGAAATTCTTACCGTTAAAGCTTACAAGGCGAGGGGAGAATCTTTCTATGAAGTTAAAAAAGCTTCTTATCATAGCCTCCTCATCCTCACCTTCGATCTTATTTACCTTGATAAATTTGCCAAACTCATCGCAAAGCACAGCACAAATGCTAATGATCTTATGAAAGGGTAGGGGTAAAAATTCAGTGCCACTTTCTTCTTTTTGCCTTTTAAGTGCTTCTTTGCTAACCTCTTCATCGCTGCCCTCAAAGCCATAAATTTTTCTTATAAGCTTGGCATCAGGAATACTCTCGCAGTCAAAAACGCAGATATAATTTGAAGGCCTGTTCATTTTTACCTTTGTATAAAAAAATTTGTTACAATTTTATCAAAAAATTCAGCGAGTTTATAATGAAAATAGCCCTAATTCGCCTCTCAGCCCTTGGAGACATCATTCAATCAAGCATAGTCTTGCAGTTTATCAAAAAAAAACAGCCAGAGGCTGAGATTGATTGGTTCGTTGATGAAAGATTTAAGGGTATTTTAGAAGCTCATCCTTTAATAAACACCCTTTACGCTCTGCCCTTAAAGGATAAAAAGATCCTTAGTTCGCTAAAAATGCTTTTAAGTGCTAAAAAAAAGGAATATGATCTAGTAATAGACCTTCAAGGCTTGTTAAAATCAGCCTTAATTGCAAGAATTTTATCCTCAAATGCCTATGGCTTTGATCGCAAAAGCTTGAAAGAAGTTATGGCTAGCTTTTTTTACAAGCACAAGGCCTTTGTGCCTTACAAGGAAAATATCATCTTGAGAAATATCTATTTGCTAGGCTTTGTGTTAGATTGCTTTTTTGATAAGGCTGAAATTTTAACCAAAAAGCCTTGCTTTGAGGCTGATGAGAGCCTTCAAAAAAAGCTTTTAAAGAAGTTAAAGCTTGCAAAATGTAATGTCTTAATACACACAGGATCAAGCACAGCCAACAAAAACTACCCAAAAGAAAGGCTTTCCATACTTTCTCAAATGATACTATCAAGCTATGAGGAGACTAAAATTTGGCTTTGCTGGGGAAATGAGGAAGAAAGAAGCTTTTGTGAATTTATCCTCAAAGATAGTGCAAGAGAGGGCATTTTTATCTTGCCAAAACTAAGTTTGCAAGAATTAAGTGCCTTTACAGCACTTTGTGATCTAATCATAGGAAATGACAGCGGACCCACTCATCTTGCCTTTGCTATGAATAAGCCCTCAATTACCATCTTTGGAGCAACCCCAAGCTACCGCAACGCCTATCAAACACCCATAAATAAAATAATAGACAGTGGCAAGTTCATAAGCGATCCAAAGCATATAGACAAGAATGATTTTTGCATACAAAGCATAGATGAAAGGCAGATCTTTGATCATGTAAAGGCACTTTTGGGATCTTAAATTAAGCTCACCTTGAATTTAAAAACTGCTTGTTTAGTGTTTAAGCTTGATAAGTTAAAGCTATAAAAAGAGCAAGAAAAAATTCAAAAGCTTTAAGATAGGGCTAAGGGCTGTGAATTTATATATTTACACAAGCTGAGTTGATTGAATCGTAAAAGCATTTTCATTTTTTCATAAACAAGCCTTGAATTTGCCCTTGTTAGCATTATTTAAGAGTATTTAAAAGAAAGTTAAAGGCTCTCACGGTTTGCGAAAAACTTGCCAAAGTCCTTGTGTATGAAGTTTGTAATATTTGTCTTACAAAACTGTCTTATATAGAGAATATTTCACATAGCACAAGCACTAAGAGAAATTAAAATTTGCAAAATTCAAGTCTTGTTTATGAATTTAACAGTTTTAAAAAAGGCTTAATACACTTTAATTTGATACAAGATCATTTTAAAGCATAAAAAATAAGATGAAAATAAATATATAATCCGTTCAAAAATTTCAGAAACTAAATTTAAAGAATTTTGAAGTATTTTTGTCTTTACAAGGGCTTCTTGCAAAGGCTGGAGGCTAAGTAAAAAATATCTCAAAATTTCTTAACTTATATCTGAGAAATTTGAAAATGCACCTTCGTTTTTCATAGGCTTTAATTTAAAGATCCTTTGGTTTAAGTTTAATCAAGCCTTAAAATTTACAAAATTCAAGCATAAAGATATTTTTGCTTGAATTTGCGTTTGAATTTATGCTTGAGTTTTTAGCTAAATTTATTGAATTTATTGCCGAGATTAAAGGATTTACAAAGATTGATAAACTTCAACTTTTGACTGAATTTGCCTTGCTTATAAAGCAACAGTTTTAAAAAATTTCTTACTCCCTACTTGGCTCGCCAAAGCATTTACCCAGGGCTGTGATGGTTTCTTCTTTTATATCTTGCTTTTTTGCCCCACTTTTAAGCTCCTCAAAGCTAGCCCTTAGGTCCTTTTTGGGATTTTTTATATCTTGAAGCTTACTCTCATCGATGTATAAGCTTGTTTGTTTAGAATTCAAAGGCGAGGCATTTTGAGTGCTTGAATTTAAAGTAGAATTTAAGCTTTCATTTATGGGCTTTTTTTTTGTATCTGCTTTTTGCACGGATATTTTTATATGATCTCCCAGTTCCTGGGCACAAAGCTTGGTGATTAAGCCAAAGCCCTTGTTTAAGATGTCTCTATCCTCGCTAGTTGTTACCTTTGAGCTGATTTTAAGATTATTGTTTTCAAGGCTAAGAAAAGAGGTATTTTTTTCAAAGCACTCTCCAAGAGTGAAATCTCTTTCATAGATCGCCTTTTTAAGTCTCTCATACTCACTTAACTGGACTTGTTTTTGCTGTATGGTAGGAGTATGGACGAAGTTTTCAGTGCTTTTAGGCTTGTTGGTTTCTTTTAAGCTTCTTTCCTCCTCATCAATGGCCTCATCGATCTGCTTTAAATGGCTTGCCTCTATCATCATAAAGGACATTACGCACAAAACAAAGGCATTATCATCACAGTTTGCAAGCATGGTCTTTGCCCTTGATAAAATGTGAAAAAAGCGCTCATAAAGCAGCATCGAAAATTCATTGTTTTTGGCAAAAAAGCTTTCTTTAAGATAAAAGATCATCTCATCAATCACACTACTAGCCTCATAATCTTGCAAATCCTTTAAAAACTCAAGCACCCTCTCTTTTTCTTTTTTTATGATGAGTTGATAAAAGTTTTTGACTTGCTCAGGATCTAAAAAGCCTAGCATTTGAGCCATCTTAGCACTTGTTATTTCATTTTGTGAGTAGATAATTGCTTGATCTAGCAAGGTTAGGGTATCTCTTAAAGAGCCTTGTCCGCTTCTTGATATTAATTTTAATGCATCCTCTTCAAAGCTTACCCCCTCTTGCTTTAAGATCCACTCTAAATGCTTTAAGGCAGCACTTTGAGGAATTTGCTTGAAGCGAAAATGTTGGGTGCGAGAAAGCACTGTGGCAGGAAGTTTGAGGGGATCTGTGGTAGCTAGGATAAACTTAACATAGCTTGGAGGCTCTTCAAGGGTCTTTAAGAGGGCATTTGCGGCTTGTTGGGTAAGCATATGCACCTCATCAATGATAAAGATCTTGTATCTAGCAGTTGAGGGGGCGTATTTTGTTTGCTCTATTAGATCCTGTATGTCCTCTAAACCCCTATGAGAAGCTGCGTCCATCTCTATGATGTCCATATGCCTTCCTTCTAAGGCACTTTTGCACTGAGAGCATTCTCCACAAGGATGTGCCGAGGGACCCTCCTCACACACCAAGGCTCTTGCAAAGATCCTAGCACTGGAGGTTTTACCAGAGCCACGAAGCCCTGAAAAGAGATAAGCGTGGGCTAAACGACCTTGATTTAGGGCGTATTTTAAGCTTGCACTTACTGTATCTTGCCCTATAAGCTCGTCAAAGCTTTTGGGTCTATATTTGATAGCCAAGGCTTGTAGCATATCTTTGTCCTTTTGTGTAATTCAATAAATTCAAGGATTTATTTTAGTCTTTTAAAAGAATTTAAGCTTATTAAGGCTTTAAAGTCTTAATAAATGCCAAAATTATAGCCAAATAAACTTTTTAATAAGTAAAAATATGAATTTAGCCTAGAATTTTAAGCTATTTTAAGATGGCTTAAGATACTTTAATGGGATTTTGGCTTATCAATTTAAGCAAATTTTAATGAGAATATTGCCTTAAATTTTTCATTTTAATTTCTTTTAAATGAAGGATAAAATTTTCTTTTCCACGAAATTTAGCAAGTTTAAATTTCGCAAAGTCTCTTTTGCTTGCATTTGCAAGATGGGTTACACGAAGTAAAAAAATACTTCGTAATTTCTTAAATTTTTTTTAAGACAATTCGGAAATGAATTATATACTTGTTTTTCATCTAACTTTTTATACTTTAAAATGAACTTGTATCAAATTAAAATATACTAAGCCTTTAAGATTTTTTAATGTTAAGAAATAAAATAAAAATGAGACAAAGCCCAAATATGCCAAAGATTAACATACAAGCTTGTGCCATAGAGATAAACTCAAATTTAGGCACAAGATACCAGCCCTGACTATAAAGCCCATCTGAAAAATTATTTTCAGCCCTTCCTATAAAAAATTCTTGCACCCTACTTAAATTCACATCCTCAGAAACAAAGGCAAGATCAAGCCCACAAATTCCACTTGGTGCAAAAAGGCTAGGAAAGAGTTTGTCAAGTGGCAAGGAAAGGGGAAAGTTTGTAATACTCGTGCAACCGTCTATGCCAAAGGGATTGTTTTCTTTTAAGGATGCTTGAATTTTATTTAACAAAAAAGAATGTTTAAGCCCTAAAAATACCCCCCAGCCACCAAGAAAAAGGCTCAATACTTGCATAAATTTAGCCTTAAAAACTAGTCCTAAGAAACTAGCAACACACATAACAAGCATAGCAAAGCGAAGATAAACACAATGCACACAAGGCTTCATAAAAAGATAAATTTGCAAGAAATAATGCACAAAGAGCAAGGAAAAAAGGCTAATTGTAAAGATAAAAAACCAAAGCCTTCTTTCTTTAAAAGATTCTAGCATTAGTTCTTGCTTAGCTCATCTACTAGCTTCACAAGATCTTCTAAGCCGTTAATAGTTCTCATATCTATGATATACTTACCACCCACGCAAAAGGCAGGAGTTGCTCCGTACTGCGAAACTATGCTTGTAGCCTTGTCATATTGAGAGTAAAGTTCTTTTCCTTTTGGGCTTTCTAAGAAGCTATCAAGTTCGTTTTGGCTAATATTGAGGGTTTGTAAGCCTAATTGATAAAAGCTTTGTGAGCTTTCCCAGCTAAGCTTTCTTTCAAAGATGGCTACAAAATAAGCATCAGCAAGCCTGTGTGCCTTTGAGTTTTTATCACTTGTATCAAGCCCTTTTAATCTGTCTTGATTTTCAGCATAGGCATAAAGCCTTGCAAATTCCTCTCCAAATTTGATCTTTTTGTAAGGATAAATTTTGTAGTTTAACTTAGGCAATTTTGCTTTGATCTTAGCTAGGGTGCCAAATTTATGGTGATTATAGCAAGCACCACAAGCAAAGGAAAAGGCTTCTATGAGGGAGTTTTTTTCATTAGCCAAGGGCTTTGATAATTCCTTGTAGCCTTGTGCGTTGGCACTAAATGCTAAAAAACATAAGATTAAGAGTATTTTAAGTTTTTTCATCCTGCTTCCTTTTTGTTTAAATTCAAATGAATTAATTTTAGTAATTTTAGCAAGATTTTATATACATTTAATCTCTCTTGTATAAAATTTATGGCTCAAGATACTCTAATAGCATTTTATCTTATCAATTTTAATAAATTTTGATGAGAATTTTGTCCTAAATTTTTCTTCTTAATTGCACTTCTTTTAAGTAAAACAAGAAATTTTCTTTTTTAAAGCCTTTAAATTTAGCAAGTCTATGTTTAGCAAAGCCCTAAAAATTCACAATTTTGTTGATATGATTTCGTCCGTTTTCAAACTCATTTTTTGAGTGTTTTACTCTAAATGTTCTTTAGCACCTTCTTGCAAAGGGAGGGGCAAAGTAAGGTAAAAAATCTTAATCATAAGCACCCCAGCCTATAAATAATACATTCTTGCACATTGCTAGAATCTCATAATTAAGCAAAAACTCACTAGCAAAACAGTTTTTTACAACTTGTGTATCAATGCTAGCCTAGCATTTTAAGATCCATTTTTACAAAGTTCTAAGACACATAGCAAGAAGTAAAAACATAGAAGTTTTTATGTTGTTTACTCTCCTTCTTTTGCCACACGCTCTTTTAGCAGTAAAATAACTCTCAATAATTTCTATTTCACCTTGAATTTTAGAGATTTTTTCATATTCTTTAAAGGTTAAGATTCTAAGTTGTTTAAATAGCTTGCATAAAGCTTGCTCTGAAATTTGAGTAATTTTTGCAATTTTAGAGGCTTTAATATCAAGGCTTCCACAAAAATTGCAAGTGTAAGGATGCAAAAAATACTTCAAAATCTCTTTAAATTCAGCCTCTGAAATTCTAAAACGATTAACATACTTGTTTTTCACCTTGTAAATCATAACTTGAAGCTTATTTATGTGAGCTTAAGTTTAAGAGAGTCTAAATTTAAACGAACTTCCTTTAAGCTTAGTGTCAAATCAATACTACACCCTTAATATATATGATAAAAAATCCAAGCAAGTAGCCACCATAACAAACAAAAATACCAAAAACATCGTAAATGTTCTCTCTCATACCCCACCTCCACTCTCACTTTGAAATATTTTTAGATGATAGCTTTGCTGAATTTCTTAGCATCTTAACAGCATTTAAGCTAAAATATAAGCTAGATAAAGTGAGAATGGAGGTGGGGTATGGATTTTCCAAATACTTCACATTGGATGAAATGATAAAAACCGATATTAAAGAGTTAATTATTAGCAACAAAAACTTTGTGTTAGATTCTAATTATCCTCAAAGATTACAAAGTTTGAAGGATTTATGCCAAAAAATATTAGACAAATTACAAGCTCATATTTATAAACAATATGGAGAAAACAAAGCCTATAAGCTTAATATTAACAGTGCAGTAAGATGTTTTGAGCTTAATAAAAAAGTAGGTGGTAGCTCAAACTCGCAGCATTTACATTGTGAAGCAGCGGATCTTGCATTTTCAGAGCAAAATCCTAGCAACAATAAAAAATTACTTATCAACCTCTACAAAGATCTTTATCATAAAAAAGTGGATGCTTTATCAAATACAGATCTGATTTCACAGTGTATTATAGAAAAGCACAACAACTATTGGATACATATAGGCATAAAAACACAAAGATATGGATTACATAAACGGACACAATTTATGATTAGTCCTAAACCAAGTAACAATAAACGACAGTATATATTGTATAAGGGCAAAGATTCTGAATTTAATATAGGGGGATTCTAATGAAGTATGTAGTTGCAAGTTTTTTATTGATTGTAAATTTGTATTCGCAAAATTTGCGCGTATATTTTAGATCTTGCGTGTCAAGTAAAGAAAGAGGATATTATAGATAAAAGTAGTGATTTTATGGATACAGTGCAAAAATATTTAAATATAGCTTATAAACATTTTACAAACAAGAAGATTATTAATGGATTAGAAGCTATTGATATGTGTGAGAATATGAAATGCGATAGCTTTGATAAAAAATATAAAATTATAGTGTCAAATGCAAATCTAAAACTTGCTTATGAAACATTTATATCAAAGTTTCCCATAAACACATTAACAGAAAATAATTGGCTTTTAGCTACGAAATTCCCAAAGCAAGATACACAATATAACGAACAATATGCTCATGTAGAAATAAAGGTTTGTTACTTTTATGAAGACGAAAAAACTCTTTGGGTTTCGCCACAGTTTTATGGTATGCTTCAATTTATGGTATTTAAGCAAGTGGATCAAAATGTAGAAATTACTTTTTTATCTTATTGGAATACAGATACTTATTAGATTTTTGCAAAAATGAATAATTTTGTGGATGAATTTAAAGCCCTTTTGTCCTTGAATTCACAGCATATTTCACAAATAAATTCACAACACAGCTTGCAAGAAAATTCACAAAACACCTCACAAACAAATTCAAAAAACTCCCTATCTTTAAACAAAAACTCAAAAGAAAAGCTAGCAAGCTTTATAAAAGAACTTAATCCAAACTCCTTATACCTAGAAT
>NZ_QHLI01000043.1 GCF_006864425.1 Campylobacter troglodytis
AATTCACAAATTTTGCAAAATTCAAAAATTGAAAATTCAAATGCTGAATTTACCCACCCCCACCCAACGGGTTGCAAGCCTTGCGAAGCAAAAACCCCCTCCGCAAGGGAGTATTTGTGCCAAGTTAAAGTAGTGGTAAAAAGGGGTGTTGCGTAGCTTACTTGACACATTTTTTACCTTTTTAATGTGGCAATTTTAACAAAATAAAACTTATGTTTGACTTAAAAGACAAAAATACCCAACATAAAAGCCCCGCAAAACGCTATTTTATGGACTTTAAAAAAATTAAAAAACTTTTTTCAAAGCTTTATACTTTTTTTGTCTTTAAAAATTACTTTCTTAATATATAGCGTTTTGCGGGGCTTTTTTTAACATAAAAAAAACAAGATTTTTTTCACAAAAAATGCTATTTTATGAAATTAAATTTATGAAAGGCTAAAAAAATGGACGAAAAAAATGAAAATCCACAAGAAAGTGGAACAAATAAAGAGGCTAACAAAGAAACTAAAGAACAAGAAAATTCACAAGAAAACGAAATAGAAGAAGATAGAACCTTTACAAATTTTGAACAAGAAATGATGTATGAAAGCTCTTTAAAAGAATATGATGAATTTATTAAGGGCAATAAGGATTTAAACGAATTGCACAAAAATAGAGAATTAAATGATAATTTAGGTGAAGCCTTAAATAAAAATGCCAAAGAAATCGCAGACAAAGAAGAAGAAATTCAAAAGAAACAAAAGCTACTTGATGAACAAGCAAAGGCAAACAACAAAGAAGCTAAATTCAGTGGCGATGACATAGAACAAGAAGACCCTCTTGCAAAAGAAAAACAAGAATTGCAAAATCTTAAAGAAAAGGCTATGGCTTTAAAAGAACAAAAGGATAAATGCGAGGAAGATATATCCCAAAGTGTAGGAAGAATTGCCTCAGCACAGGATGTATATGAGGTGTATAAAAACCTCATTAATATCTACAAAAGAATGAAAGAATCCTCAAATATAGAAAAAAACCGAAAATTCAACAAAGAAAAGATGAAAGAGCTTGAAAATAAAATAAACTCTTATACCAAGAAAATGAATGAAGTGCTTAAACAAGTTGGAATGACAAAAGAAGGTAAAGAACTTTGCAATATGCTCACAAAAGACATATACGAAGCTCAAAAAGAATCAAAGAAAAATCATCAAAACCTTGTAAAACAAGCAACATACTACAAGGAATTAAGAAAGCTTATGAAAGATAGAAACACTACTTTGAATTTAGACAAAAACACAAGCCTAATCCAAAAAATCTATAAAAATATAATGAATGAAACACCTGAATTTCAACATAACTATCCTAATATGTTTAAGGAAATAACAAAAATTATCAATGGTAAAGAACAAACACAAGAACAAAATAGAGGAAGGAGTGTGTAATGAAAAATGAAGAATTTTTTAAAAAATTAAAAGAAAACTTTTACACAGAAAATAGAAACTATGACGATTTAGAACTTTGCCTCGATGATAGAAACATAAAAGAATTTATCAAATTTTGCAATAGTAATATAGAAAATATAAATCTAAACAGTAAAAATTCATTTCTTAATGATTATTTAGTAACATTTGAATTTTCAGCTGAAAATCTTAATATGACTATCAAAGAAAGCCTAATGAGAGCAGATTTTGAAAAAAAATATGAAATCGATGGAGTGAAAAGTGTTTTACAAGTTTTAAAAGAAGAAAACATTAACGAAGATATTAATATAAAAGAACTTGCAGATAAGGTATATGCAATCGTTGAAAAATCATATGTAGATGAATGTATAAAAGATATTCCATACAAAATATCTCATATAGAAAAAATACAAAAAGAAATAAACAAGTGTAAAGAACAAAAAATAGATTACGCACAAACATATTTAGATGAAGTTAAATTTAACAATAAAATAGAAGAGCTAACATATCAAAAAAACCAAACAATATCTAGTCTTTCTACTCAAATATACGATGCTAAACAAAGAGAAAAAAGAAAAACAGCAACAAATGAATATCTAAAAACAGAAGATGAATTTTTTAACTATCCACAAGAAGAAAGAGATAAAAGTTACCAAAAATTAATCAATTCACAAGAATATAAAAACTTTCAATTAATGGCAATATCACAAAATAGAGATTTTTACCACGATTATGAAAAACCATTAGAAATAACAATATCAAAATTAGAAAAAGAATGCAGCATATTAATAAAAGCAGCTGAAATTTTTAATAAAGAATACAAAACAAACCTCACAGAAGCTAATGAATACTTGCTCAATAGAATATTAAAACAACAAGAACAAATCAATACAATTTTAAACAAAGAGTATTTACCTAAAATGAAATCATTAAACGAAAATTATCTAAGCAAAAATAATATAGACTTAAAACAAATGCCAATACTCAAACACCTAGACATAAACCAAAACCCAATCATTCAAAAAACCATTCAAACAATGAATAAAATTCAACAAACTCAACAAAACACAAGATAGAAAGGACTCACAATGAAAAACACAAAAAAATTCACACAAAAAGCTATTTTAGCGGTATTTGCAAGTGGAATTTTAGTTAATAATTCCCTTGCCTCAGGCATACCTACCATAGATGTAGGCTCTTTAACTCAAAGCATTCTATCCTACCAAGAAAGCTTACAGTCAAATATGCACCTCTTGCAACAATATCAAAACCAAGTCAAGCAAATGAGCGAACAAGGTATAGGGATAAGCTGGAATCAAATCTTAGGACAAACAAAGACCCTAATTGATAGCACCTTAAACAATCTTAACACCAAAATACCAGAAGACACTTTCCAAGAAACAGCAGACATTACCAATGTATGCTCCTTTTTAGAGCAAAACTCTAAGTATTTTAAAGAAACAATCAACAAGGTAGATAAAAAGCTTTCAAATAAGATTAATGCGTGTATAACCACAGCAAACTCAGACGCTATCTTAAAAACCATAAAAGAATTGCAAGAACAAAGAGATAAACTAAGCGTAGAGACAGAGCTTCAAAAAAGAACAGATTTAGAACATAAAATCAGTATGCTAGAACAAGCTCAAAGATTTTTAAATCAACAAGCCAACAATCAAAAAAGTGCCAAGCTCTTAACTATGTATGATAACTACTTAGAAGGCGATACAAGTAATCCTTATTCAAGGGCTAAATTTGATGAGGATTTAAAAACCTTAGCCAATCAACTTTCACGAGAAAATAACACCAAACAATCAACAGCACTTACAAACACTATGCTTTTAAAGCTTTTAGAAATCACTCAAAAGCAATACGAGCTATCTTTAAACATAGCAAGTATGAACGCTAATGAAAAAAAAGCCTCTCAATCAAATACCTACAATACTGAATCTTTTAAACAAGATACACCTAAGGTAGTAAAAAGAGAGGAGCTAGACAGCATTAAAAGCTTTGCTGAAAACTTTGAACCAGCTCAAATGAATGAATATGGCTTTCCAGCCTTTGTAACAATAGAATAAAGGATAAACAATGAAAAAAATCTATCTCAATCTTATAATAGCTCTAAGTATTTTTACAAGCGGGGCTCTTGCAGATGAAGCTATGGATGCGTGTGGAGCTTTGCTTTGTATTTTAGGAGGACAAACAAAGGGTGAGTGTAAAAAATACTATGAGAAATACCTTGCTGTAAAAGATTATAAAAATCCAGCTAATACCTTTAAAAAGAGACAAGACTTTTTAAAACTTTGTCCAACACAAGAAGCCAATAATGTAGCAAGTAGTGCAGGTATATCAGGTTCTTATGAAGTAGTTGATTTAAACGAGGGTATAAAAAGTGCGGCTATGCTTGACGGTGAATGCACTGAGGCTGAATTAAATAGGGTTGAAAGAAGAATTATAGGGTATGAAAATGTTATGGGAAAAGACCCTGATAATAACCAAGATATGATATATCAAAAAGAAATACGAGGCATTAGAGTCAATCCTCAAATAACCAATGCTTGCTCTGTTTTAACTAATGGCAAATACTCTACGAAAAAGGTTACTTACACTTGTCCTACAAGTGAATTTTACACCATAGATGAATGGAATAAAGGCTTTAAAGGTGTTAAAATTTCAAAGGCTGAATATTATAAATTAGAAAATAGTAAAAAATTCACAAAGGAAGTGGCTATTATAGATAATGGCACTTTTAGCACCGCAAAAACTTATAATAGCTTACCACAAGATGAAAAAGGACGGTATGATAGAGTAGAAGATAGATATTATAAAAAAGAATTTTACAGGAAAGAACCTGTTAATTACACTTGCTGGAAAGTAGAAGATAACTTTTAATAAGGGGTTTTTTAGCCCCTTATTTCACTCCAAATAATTTAACCACTATATAAGCATTCATAGGCAAATTAGCGTTTTTAGCCCTTAATCTAAGCTCATCTTTTTGCTCTTTTGTAAGATAAAGCATTAAAGACTCTCTTTTATCCTCATCATTTTTTAAAGGACGACCTGATTTTTTTTGATTCTCATCTTTTTTGACGCCTCTACCGCCTTTATTTAGCTCTTGTAGATTCTTAGGCATTTCATTTGTATCTATGCTCTCATCATCAACAAAGGCAAATTTCTTTTTATCTTTTAAAACCGACATTTTAAGCTCCTTTTTTTATCTTTGTTTTATTGTTAGCAAAGCTCACAAAATCCTTGAAAAAAGCCTCAAATTCTTTTAAGGCATTGTCATTTTTCTTTGCAAACTCAATCACGCCCATACCATTTGAAAAGGCATTTCTATAAAGCTCCCTTTCATAAAGAACGGCTGAGCTTATTTTAAGTCCTCAATCTTTTTGTCCTCAATATACTCTTTTAAAGCCTTAATCTTATCTTTTAAGGCTGGATTAGGTGAAGCCTTAGAAATGACAATAAAAGCCTTTAAATCCCTCTTAAAATGCTTGTATTGACTATAAAGCTTTATCATTTTGTTTAACACCGCTATGTCAATATCACTTGGCAAGGTAGGAATGATTAAAATATCACTGATTGAAAGTGCCTCTCTCATCTCATCACAGTCTCTACCTGCTGTGTCAATGATTAAAGACTTGTATTTGTTTTGCAAAAGGCTTATTTGAGATGAAAGGCTATCTCCAAAGACATTAACGCAGTTAAAGCCTAAAGGGATTTCTTTTTTAACCCTAATGTCATTAAAAACCCTAATGCTGTTTTGTGGGTCTGAATCCACAAGCAAAAGGTCCTCATTCATAGAAAAAAGCTTGATAGCAAGGTTAATGGCTATGTTGCTCTTTCCACTTCCCCCCTTTTCATTAGCTATTGTAACAATCATAAAAACTCCTTTTTTTACTAATTTAAAATTATTAAAAAAATTATATAAAAAAATGATTAACAAAAGACTTAAAATAATTTTTTTCTTTTAAAAAAATATTTTTATATTAACTAAAATAAGATAAAATAACCTTGTTTAAAAATATGAAAAAAGGACAACAAAGAATGAAAGTAGCATACAATGCAAAATTAAGCAAAGAAGAGTTTAAAGAGCTTTTAAAGAAGAATGGGTTTGAGGGTTATAGAGAATTAGCTCAAATTTTAAATATAAGCTTTAATACCATAAAAGTATGGGTTTATAAGAATAGATTTCCTATTTATACTCAGGGCTTAGTTAAACAAGCAGCAAAGATTAAAAAAATGCAAGAGTTAAACAAAAACAATGATTGTGAAATAAGTCAAGCAACACTACAAAAACTCAAACAAGAAAATGAAAGATTGAAAAAAGAATTAGAATTTTTAAATTGCGTAAAAAAGCTTTATCTAAAAAACAAATAAAAACGCCCTCAAATCCCTAAAATATCAATATTCACTTCAAAAAATGTAACACGCTCTATCATAATTAAAGCCATAATGATAGAAAATCGTTGAATTGTTAATGCTCATTTACAATCTCGTTTAAAATTGAAAAAATGGTAAATAAAATGAAACATTGTCTATCAAATAGCTATATTAAATGAGAGTATGTTTCGTCATTTTGCGGAAATTTTGATTACTTAAAAAGTAGCTAAAAATCAAAGATAAAAATTAAGAATAAAGTTTTTTAGTATATTTAAGCTACTTAAAAATAACTTAAGAAGTATTCATATGCTTATAAATCGATTAATTTAAGATTTCTCTAAGCCGCAAAATGACGAAACATTATCTTAATATTAGCTTAAATTAAAAAAAACTTAAACCCTATTTTATAGGCATTTGCTAAAAAGCTATTTAATAAATATTTATAAAACTTCCGCAAAATGACGAAACATAGTCCGCAAAATGACGAAACATTGTTTTATTTTAAAAATCTCTCAAAGTATGATTGTATAGGCTTGTAACGAGATTTCTTAAAAAAAATGCTCATACCTATTAAAAAAAATGAAGAACAGTAAATTTTAAAAGGGGGGAGAAATTAATTATTAAAATTTATTTACTTGATTATTAAGCAAGAATATTATTTAATTTATATTTCTTTAATTTATTAATTCTTTATAATATGTGCAAAAAAGAAAAAAAAGAATTTTTTGATTAAAAGCAAAGTATTTATTTATCATTGTTTGATTTAGTTTTGTTTGTTTAAATATTCTTTTATCAATAGCTTTAAAAAGTTTTTGTTTAAGAAAGTATTTATTTATAAGCATTCAGTCTTTTTTGTTTTTTTATTTTATTGTGTTTTCATTCTTTGAAAGTTTAATTAAAAGCAAAGTATTTATTTATCATTGTTTGATTTAGTTTTGTTTGTTTAAATATTCTTTTATCAATAGCTTTAAAAAGTTTTTGTTTAAGAAAGTATTTATTTATAAGCATTCAGTCTTTTTTGTTTTTTTATTTTATTGTGTTTTCATTCTTTGAAAGTTTGTTGATTAGTTAAACTATGATAAACTCTTATTTTGATTTATTTATTGAAAAATGTTTAAACTTGTTTGTTGCTTTTTTTGTCTTTTTCATTGTAAATTGTAATTTTAGATTTAATCAGTTTTTAAAAATCAATTTTAAGCTATCTAGGAAGCTCATAAATCGATTTTATTTTTTTGTTAATATCATTTATCCTCTTTGATTGTTTTTGTTAAAAATAGACCCCTCATTTTTAATTTTTGTTTTTTAGTTTGAATTTAAGAATTTTAGGCAATTCTTAATTTTTGCTTAAAAGGCTTTATATTACAGACTTCTTTGATTTTCATTTGTTTGTGTGGTTGTTTTGTGTTTATGTGGCTCTTTCTTGTTTTCTTGTGGTGTTTTTGTTTCTTGTTTGTTGCCACCGCCACTACTATAAGTTTCACTTGCATTTATCTTTGGCTCATCTTTTTTGTCTATGACAAGCTCATAAAGCCTTTCTATATCTTTGTCATTCTTTTTGTCTAAAAACTTACTTGTTATTTCAAATTCTTTGACATTGTAGCTTTTGAGTTTGTTTTCCTCTTTTTTTCTTTCTAATTCTTTTTGCAAGAGTAAAAATCTTTGATGAATTAAATCAAGCACGAAGTTTTTATTTTCCTCCAATCTTTGTATGTAGCCATTATAAAACAAATTAGCCTCATCTATTTCCTCACCTGTATGTGTAATGCTATGTCTCATTGCTTCTTCTTTGCCTTTAAGCAAGAATAAGTTTTTTTCTAAATCCTTGTAAGCTCTTGTGAGTGCAAAAGCATTGTTTTTCTTTCCTAGAACTGAACTTGTTAAGATTGAAGCTTTGATTCTTTCTTTTAAAATTTCATTTGTAGAGTTTTCACTTAACAATATTTCATTTTGTATATCTTTAATCTTTAAATTAAGCTCACTCTTTGTTAAAATCTTTCTTTCAAGGTTATTTGTGATAAAGTCTAGGTATTTTTTCTTTTCAATAAGAGAGGAAAATTCTTTATCCTGCTCTTGCTCGAACCAATATTTTTCTTTTTGTATTCTTCTTATGTGCATTTGTAAAACTAAACTTTCTCTATATAGGGTTTTTACTTCTTTTGATTTATCTTTAATCAATGCGTAATTATTTTTTAATTCATCAACCATAGCATTAAATCTTTTACTCCAAGTTTTATCAAAGTTTTTATTTTCTATATTTGATTTTCTTTCACTATCTAACTCGCTTAATTTTTCTTTGCACTCCTCGACCTTTGCTCTTAATAAATCTATATCTTTTAAAAACATTTCGCATTTTTTATCTTTTAGCTTATATTTTCTCTCTAAATTTAGCTCCATTTTGTTATATTCTTTATAAACATTGAAGTTTTTTTCAAAATTATCAAGTCTCACTCTTTTTGCTTTATATGCTAATTCATTTTCTATCTTGTAATGATTGACATAGTTTTTAAGACCGTTTGCTTTTAAGGCAAGAGCAAAATCATTTCTTAATTGATTAAAAAAAGGCTTAAACTCAGCATTGTTTAAATGAAACTTTTGTTTATTGATGATATTATTTTTATTCAACAAAACATGTGCATGCAGTTTATTTTGATGAGTGTGTATAACGATTGCGTATTTATAGAGAAAAAAGTTTTTTTGCATTACAGCTTCAACAGCTTTTTTTAAGCTCCTTTCAGGTGAGCCATACTCAGTTATATCCTCGTTAATACAAAAGGCTAAGTGCATAACCTCTTTTGAGTTTTTTTTATGTGAAAAATCCTTACTCCACTCACTCATAATCTCATTTAAAGATTTTTCCTCACCGTCTTGATTGATTGCATAATCATTGCTTGAATTTCTTATGACATAAGAGAGGGCATTTTTTGCACCAAATCTATCTAAATTGCTTAAAGTTTTTATCACCACTTGTTTTGAATTACCCGTCCCCCAATATTGATTTTTTGGAGCATTTTTTTGTATAGCGTTGTAATTATTTAAAAAAGAGCCAACACTGATAAAATGATTACAGATTTCTCTAGGCTTATCAATGATGACTTTATTAGGCTTGATAAAGATTTTTTTAGATTTTAAGGGCTTAAAATCAAAAAACAAGGCTTCGTTTCTTTCTTTGTAAAGCTCTTTAATCTCCTCTTTTGAAAGTTGCAACAAACTTTTACCCCTTTTTTATAGATTTTTTATTTTGCAAAATTATATTTTAAAGCAAGTTTTTATGTCAATAGTAGCAAATATCTATATATCAATACTTGTGTATAAGTTGTGTAGCAGGATACGCAAAAACCCAATAGGTATTTTGCAGCAAAGCCCTACTACATAGTGCTTTAAAACAAAAAAACAAGGTTTTTTAAGATTTGAAAAATTAAATGCTTTTAACAAAGCAAATAATTTTTTTTAAAATTGAGTAAAATAAAAGCCTTATTTTTCATTTTTTTTGCTTGTCATATTTTCCTTAACTCAATGCAATATTTTATTTGACTTAACAGCAACTTTTGTTTTAAACTCAATGCAAAACTCATTTTTACTCAATGTAAAATTATCATTAAACACAAAAGCAATTTTTTATTTAAGGCAATGCAAAATCTCATTCACTTAATGTAAAATCTATTTTAAACTCAATGCAATAATTTTTTTAAAAAAATTTTTTTTATGTTGATTAACTTTTTAAAAATACCTAATAGAAAAACCCCGCAAAATACTACTACATAAAACTTTGAAAATCAAAGAACTTTTATATCATTTTAGCTTAAAATAAAATTAAATAAAATTACTTTCTTAATATATAGAGTTTTGCGGGGCTTTTTTTAACATAGATTTTATTTTACTCACAATATTTTTTTTCTTAAAATTACATAAAAATCTTTCAAAAGGAACGAAAATGAGTAATCATTTATCAAAGGCAAAAAATAAAATCCTTTTTTTATTTTTCTTGCTTTTCAATCAACTTGCATTTTGTGCTAATCCTCTTAGCGAATTAAAAGGAAAGGTCGATGCAGAGTTTAACTCCACAATGAAAACTATAATGGGGGTGGTTAATACTTTTTCAATCACTGTCGGCGTAGCGTGGGTTATCATTATGTTTGCATTTTACATAGGCAATGCAGAACGATTTAAAGAGAATATGAAAGCCTTTATAATCATTACGATTATTCTCTCTTTAATTTATGGTATATCAGCCGCGTATATGTAAAAGGAGCAAAAAATGTTAGAGACATATTGCCATAGAGAATTAACAAAAAAATCAAAGTTTTATGGACTGACTAATAATTCTTGGTTAGCTCTTGCCATTATAAGCGTTTTAACTTGGTTTATGTTAATTCTTTGGGCTATTCCTGTGGCAATTTTTCTCTACACTTTGCTTTGGCTTTTAGAGTATTTTGATGAGGATATTTACACCATTATAGGCTCTAAAAACAAAATCAAATCTACAAAATATTATGCTTAGGATTTACAAAAATGAAGAAATTTTTTAATGATTTTTTTGCTAATTTTAATTTTCAACCTAAAATTTATTCTATGGCACAAGAAAGTAACATTATGTGTAAATATGATGAATTTCTTATCACTACAAAGGATTTTAATCTTTGTATGGGGGTTAAATTAGAGGGACTTTCTTATGCAGCTGTTAATGAAGAAGAAGAGATTGAATTTGCACAAAAAAGAAATCGCTTTTTTGCAAGATTAAACGATGATATAGAAATGAATATTATCGCTAAAAAAGAAATTTTAGAAATAGAAAATGATACTTCAAGCATTAATAATTTTTATGCCAAAGAAATCATTGAAAAGTGGGAAAAAAAGATACAAGTGTATAAAACAAAATATTATTTAGTATTCTCAACAAAAACCAAAAGCATAGCAGGTTTTTTTGAAGGTGTAAAAGAAAAAACAACCACCGAGCAAGATAAAAACCAGCAAAAAACAAATTTAAAAACCGCCTTAAATCTTAAAGCTAAAAAGCTTTATGAGCTAAAAACAAATTTGCTCAGTGATTTAGCTGATTATAAGCCTGAACTCATCAATGCTGATGATTTACTCAATATATTTGCTACTTATGCAAATTGTCAAAAAACAAATCTCAAATATAGCCACAAGCTCATTACTGATTGTTATTTAACAAGCGATGTCGAATTTAAAAAAGACTATATTATTTTTCATAGAAATGTTACACAAGAAAAATATGCAAGATTCATAAGTATTAAATCTTATGAAACCGACAGCATTACTAGCCTTATATCCTCATACTTGCTCAATGAAAACCTTGAATTCACACTTTTTATACATTGTGAGAGCATAGCCAAAGAAAAGGCTATCAAAAAGGTTAAAGACATAAAAGCCTTTACACAAGATGCTTTTAAAATGGACTTAGAGTTTTACATACAAGAGCTAAAAAGTGAAAGAGAAAATATGATTTTAGTTTCTTATTCAGTGTTTTTAGAAGCTGATAGCTTAGATGAATTAAATCAAATAAGCGATTATATCAAAGGCTTACTTGAAAATCAAGGCGTAGTAGCCATTAAAGAAACACTTAATCAAAACCCTTTATTTTTCTCATTCTTTCCAAGTAGAGGCAATCTTAATGCAAGAATGCGAAGCTTACAAGGCAAAAATCTTGCCACACTTGCTACCTTTGAAAGCGATAATCTAGGCTTTAAAAAGAATGCGTGGGGCAATATGCCTATAACTACCTTTCAACATTTAAGTGGGGCACCGTTTTTATTTAATTTGCACGAACACGACAGAGTAGGTGCAGCAGGACATACTCTCATCATAGGCGGAACAGGCTATGGTAAAACCACCCTAATGCAGTTTTTGATGATGAATTTACTCAAATACAACATTAATATCTTTGCTATGGATAAGGCTCAGGGTATGTATAATTTTACCAACTATATAGGGGGTGAATACCACGATTTTAACGAGGAAAACACCGAAAATAGCTTTAAGCTTAATCCTTTTTCTTTATCCAATACCCCTGAAAATAATCTTTTTTTAAATACCTTTTTTTGCAAAATGGGCAATGTGGATGCTGAAAAAAGACCTGAGGAAATAGAGCTTGAAAAGCTTATAAAAATAACCATAGACCAGCTAAGAAGAACAGGAGTAGATAAAGAACATAATGATAAAATCGCTACTCTAAGCGAGTTTTATTCTAGCTTACATTATGCTAATGAACAAAACACCCTCATACACGAAAGATATGAAAAATACCTTAAAAGCTTTTTTGATAATGAAGAAGATGCCTTAAATTTTAAGAAACAATTATCCATTTTAAATATGGATACTATCTTAAAAGACCAAAAACTTTCCTCTTTAAGTGCTTTATATCTCTTTCACAAAGTGCAAAATATATCCAAAGAACAAAACAAAGGTTTTTTTATTTTTATTGATGAATTAAAGGATTATCTAAGAAAAGAAACTATGCTTGAAAACATACTTCAGTCCATACTTGAAATAAGAAAAATGGGCGGAGTGATGACTATGGGAGTGCAAAATTTAGATTTTTTTGAAACAGTAAAGAAAAACAATAGCTTTATGTCCTCAATGACTAATTTTATTATTTTTCCAACCTCAAATTCAAAATCGCTTGAAATTATGCAAAAAGAATTAAGACTTACAAATAGCGAAGTTGATTTTTTGAAAAATGCTCCAAAAGAATCAAGGCAAATTCTTTACAAACAAGCAACCATAAATCAATCGGCTATTTTAAGTGTTAATTTTGCAAGATTAGGCAATTATTTGAGGATTTTTTCAAGCGAAAGAGAGGATGTCAATCTTACCAAAAACTATAAAAAAGAATATCCAAACGAGTGGAGAGAAAGATATTTAAACTATAAAAAGGACGAAAAATGACAAAATATATTCTACTAGCATTAACAACTTTATTTTTAAGTGCTTGTAGCACGGCTAATAAAGCAAAACCTATTGATTATACAAGTCCTTGTGCTTGTTATGAAATCATAAAAATCACAAAGAACAAAGGCTAAAAATGACACAAAGTAATGATTCTATGACCTTTAATGATGAAAAAAAAGACCCTAACTTTATCTTTGCAATGGAAAGAAATTTAAGACAATATCTTTTTTTGCTCAACATTATTTTTGCCTTAATCATCATCGCTCTTATAGCTCTTTTAATTGTGATTATGCCATTAAAAGAAAAAGAACCTTACCTAGTGTTTTTTAGCGAACCACATACAAATTTCGTTAGAGTTGCACCAGCAAATTATGACATAAGAGGCGATGAAGCCTTACTTAAAGGCATAATTGCAGGGTATGTGAAAAAAAGAGAAACCATAAATAGAGTAGATGATATAGAAAGATATGAAGAAGTAAGGTTGCAAAGCATTCATAAAGTGTGGAATACTTTTGCAGCCTTAGTTTCTCAAAGTGGCAGTATATACTCTACTCAAAATATTTATAGAGAAATAAAAATCATCAACAGCTCAATTTTAAGCGAAAATGTAGCCACAGTTGATTTTATAGCCACTATCATACAAGAAGGAACAGGCGAAATGAAAAAAGACTTTAAAAGGTATAGAGCCACGCTCAAATATAATTTTAAAGAACAAAAGATTAATTTTGACAGCTTACCAAGCAATCCAACAGGCTTTATAGTTGATGAATATGCCTTAACAGAAGTAGATTTGCAAGGCTTAATACTAAATGAAGAAGTAGAATAATGGAAAATAATGAAAAAATCATAGATTATACAACACGCATTGTTTATATCATCATCATAAGCATTGTTATATCTTGTGTTTTTACAAGCTTTGCGTATTCGCTTACAGAAGAAGAAAAACTCAAACAAGCTCAACAACAAGCTCAAAGTATAATAAGACAAAGCGGAGGGGGAAATAGTGGTGAATCTATCTTTAAAGGAAAACAAGACAGGGATTCTACTATCAAAGACTTTGCAAACTCAAGCATAAAGATAACACCTAATCAAAACGAGATAAACTCTTATCAAAACCCACAATATCAAAACAATTACAATCAAGTAGCTAACAATATAGCCGAGCTTGATGAAAAGCAAATCGCACTTATTAAATCAGCAATGAGAAATAAAAATTTGCGTGCCGTGCAACAAAAATTTTTAAACAAAAACTATAAAGGCACTGAAAACACAGTCCAACACACCTACAAAGAAAACAAAACTCAAGTTATCAACACACGCTTTGCAATGGCTACTACTTTGATTTTTGAAAAAAATATTGACAGCTATATAGTAGGTGATAGCACAGGCTTTCAAGTAGAGGGCTTACCGAATATGAAAAACGCTCTTGCTATAAAACCTTTGTTAATAGGCATTGATACAAGTTTAACTGTTTTTACAAAAGACAATAAACTTCACACCTTTTTTGTCTATTCAACCGATTATAAATCAGTAAAAAATCCCAATCTTATTGTTTATATCAAAGAAGAGGAAAAGCCAAAAGCCCCTGAAAATGTAATCATTTATGATGAAAAAGATGAAGAGCTTAAAAATTATCTTATCATCAAAGAGGGCATAGCTGAAGTTAAGGTAAAAAAAGATGAAATCTATGAACAATACATTCAAAAATCACTTGAAAAAAACAAGTGGCTTATGGCTGAGGAAATCTTTAATGATAAACAATTTACCTATTTTAAATACGACAAAGACAAATTGCCTCAAATACCAGCAATCTTTACGGTAACTGATAGGCAAGATAGCCCTATTGAAACTCGTGTTATAGGTAATTATGTCATTGTTGAAACAGTTGCTCCAAAATTCACCATAAGAATAGGCGAAAGCTATGTTTGTGTGGAAAAATTAAGCCCTGAAAATCTTAAAAAGTTTTTTACCAATGAAGAGCTTAAAGAAATAAACCAAGAAGAAATTATAGAAAAATTTAAAAAGCCTGAACCTAAAACAAAGGTGCAAATCATAGACGGCTATGAAGTATCAAAATATGATGAATACGGCAATGAAAGAAAAGACATTGAGATTTTTCACGAGGAAAAAAATAGGGGCAAAGAACTTGATTTAAACCAGCTCTTTAATCTTAACAATAACTTAGGAAAAACCACCACAAAGGTTAATGGACAATGAAAGCAGTAAAAATCATTTTGCTCTTAGCTTTAACATTCTTTTTAACTTCTTGCTCTAGCGAACAAGAAGATAATAATGAAAGCTTAGCCTTACTTAATGAAGTATTGCAAAATGATAATAATGAAAGCAATAAAACACAAGACAGCAACGAAACCATTAACGCCTATGATAAATTGATACATTTTAAGTCAAAAGAAAAGGATTTAGAATATTTATTTGAAGACAGCAAATTCCCCGTAGATGATTATATAGCAATGGGTGGAAAGAAAAAACCAAGACAAAATGTTTATGAAGCTTTTAATAAATCTAAACAAGGAAATGAATCGGTTGATGATATAAAAAAGAAACAAGAAGCTGAATTTAGACGAAAAATGCAAGAGGAGCTATTAGCCAAAAGCGGAACGCATAAAGGAAATGTTATCCTTGATGAAAATGGTAACCCTATACTTGATGCTAATGGTAATCCTATGTATGAAAATATTATGTATGATGAATATGGAAATATGCTCTTAGACTGCAACGGCAATCCTATGTATAAGAACATAGTTTATGATAAGAAAAATTGTCCTATGTTTGATGAAAAGGGCAATGTGATTAAAAAAGAAAATATCTTAACGAATGAATTTAAAGGAAGTCCGCTACTTGATGAAAACGGCAATCCTAGACTTGATGCTAATGGTAATCCTATGTATGATAATGTCTATTATGATAAGGACGGAAAGCCTTTGTATGACAAAGACGGCAAAGTTTTACTCTTAAATGACCCTCTAAAAGGCAAAATGCTTTTAGATGAAAATGGTAACCCTATACTTGATGCTAATGGTAATCCTATGTATGATAATGTCTATTATGATAAGGACGGAAAGCCTTTGTATGACAAAGACGGCAAAGTTTTACTCTTAAATGACCCTCTAAAAGGCAAAATGCTTTTAGATGAAAATGGTAACCCTATACTTGATGCTAATGGTAATCCAAGATATGAAAATATTATGTATGATGAAAATGGTTACCCTATCTTAGACTGCAACGGCAATCCTATGTTAAAAACTCTTCTTTATGATAGCAACAAATGCCCTTTATATGATGAAAACGGCAATCCTATTTACAAAAATCAAGCTCAAGCTCAAAATCAAGCCCTTGCTAAAGAAAAAGAAGAGCTTAAAAGGCTTATTGAAGAGCAAAAAAGACTCAATCAACAAATGAAAAATAACATAAATCAAGCAGGTGCAAATGCAGGTGCTAATGGTGGCTATCCTTATAATCTTAAAAGTATTATAAGAGATTCTATCTTAGCGGATAGAGGCAATACCAACATAGCCTTTTCAAATCCTAGCTCAAGGTATGGAGTAGATAGCTTTTCAAATCAAAAAAATGTAGATGAAGCTACACACGAACACAAACTTTTAAGAACTTTAAGAGCAGGTAGATTAATACCAGCCTTGCTTACTACTGCTATAAGTAGCGACATTGAGGGACCTGTTACAGCCATTGTAGAACAAGATATTTATGCCTCTATGGGCAAAGCGGTTTTAATCCCTAGAGGCTCAAAGGTTATAGGATTTTATCAAAACGATAACAAGATAGGACAAGACAGATTATCTATCACTTGGAGAGAGATTATAACACCACAAGGCGTTAATATCTTGCTCACAAATGCTATCACAAGTGATAATATGGGTATGAGCGGGGCTTATGGTAATGTCAATAATAAATACTTTGATAGGTATGGAATACCTTATGGAATATCCACTTTAAGCAATGTTTTATTACTTGCCATAGCCTCTAAAGCAGACGGTAATGTTTATACTCAAAGCATATATGACCAATCAAGTAAAGATGTAAGCACACTTGTAGAAAGCATTATAGAACAACAAGGACAAATCAAACCGACAATAGAAATTAAGGCAGGAAGTAGAATTTTCATAACGCCCTCAGCACATATATGGTTTCCAAAACCACAAAATAATGAAGTGTTAGCTGAATTCTACAACGACTAAGAAAGGATAAAAAATGAGTGAAGAAAAAATCAAAGAGGAAACGAGCGAATTAAGCTCAACAGAAGTGGCGAAAAAGCAAGGAAGCCCTTTTATTAAAACCCTTAGACTAGGCTTTTTTAAAATATGCCAAATTTTAATTAAGGGCTTAATCGCATTTTCTAAAACAATGGAAAATAAAGTTTTACCAAAGATTGAAGAAACCATTAAAAAGGAAGAAACACAATGAACAATCAAAGCAAATACACCAAATTTGACTTAAAAGCCTTGCAAGAGCTTTTAAGCAAGAAATACCAAGAAATAGGAATGCTAATAAACAATCAATTTAATTTAGAAAGAAAAAAGAATGAATTAAATAGTGATATTAGCGAGTTAAGGAAAGAAATATCAAGGAAAAACCAAAACACAAAGGATAAACAATGAGCAATGCAAAAGAATTTCAAACCCAACTTAAAGAAGCGTTTTCTTTAAATCCAACTTCATCTTTAAAGGAAAAAACGCTCAATAAGCTAAAAATAGAGACTGACAAATTGCAAAAAGAGTATGCCTCTATTGAAAAGAAAAAAGAAGTGCTTGAAAACAAGCTCAGACAACATATAGAAAATATCAAAAATATTGATGAATATATAAAGAGCAAGACAAGCAAAACCAAAAAGAAAGAAGCACAAGAAGTCAATGATTAAGTATAACGAAAATATCAATATGATTTTAGCTCACAAGCTAAGAATACTTGATTCTTATTTAAGGCTAGAGGCAAACGAGCTTATATTTAACCGTCCTAAAGAACTTTATGTGGATAGAGGCGATGAGTGGGAGCTTATTAAAGATGAAAGATTAGATTATGAGTTTTTAAATGACTTTATCACTCAACTAGCCACACTAAGAAGACAAAAATTCAATGAGAAAAACCCAGCTCTTTCTTGTGAATTGCCAAGTCCTTATGACAGATACAGAGTCCAAGCTCAACACAAAGCTTCACTATTTAATAGCGACATAATGCTTTGTATAAGAATACCAAACAAACAACAATTTGAATTAGAAAGCTTTGAATTAAGCGATAAGGTAAAAAGCTATGGTTGGGATTATGAAAAGATAAGAAATCTCATAAGAAACAAGAAAAATGTGCTTATAAGCGGCGGCACAGGCAGTGGCAAAACAAGTTTTTTAAACTCCTTAATGAAAGAAGTAAATATCAATGAAAGAGTGGTTACTATTGAAGACTCAAACGAGCTTCACATACTCAATCCAAACAAAACACAACTTGCCGTGCCTAAAAACACAAATGAAATTTATGGTTATCAAGACGCTATCAATAACGCCGTGAGATTAAGACCTGATAGGTTATTTTTAGGTGAAATTGACATAAGGAATACTTTTAGCTTTTTGCGTGTAAATAACACAGGACACGAAGGAAATTTAAGCACCCTACACGCAAATAATCCAAAAGATGCCATAAAAGCCATTATCACAAATATAACCTTAGGGGGTGATTTAAAAAACCCTGATAACAATATGCTAAAAGAATTAATTACAACAGCTATTGATTATATTATACAAATAAAAAGAATGAATAAAAAGAGGATAATTACTGACATTTTACATTTAAAAGGAGCTGAAAACCTATGAAAGCAAAAAATGAAAAAACCATAACAATTTATATGCACAAAAATGAATATGATATATTAGAAAACAATGTTAAAAAAATGAAAATATCTAAGTCATCTTATATTAGAGAACTCATTTTAAATACTAATTATTTAAATGATAGAAACAACTTTATTTTATATTTAGAAAATAATAAATTACTATTAGAAAACATATATAGAATAGGCTCAAATATCAATCAAATAGCACATTATTTAAATATGGGCATAAACATAAAAAATAAAGACATTGATGAAAGATTACAAGAACTTGAAACACTTTTAAAAGATTACAAAAATTTTTTTATAAATGATATGAAAAAAATCAAACTCACAACAAAAAGGACTTCAAAATGAACAACAAAATCACAGGCAAAAGGTGGCTCTTGCTCTTATTTTTATCCCTTTTTGCAGGAGTTATCACTTATTTATTACTCGTTAAATTTGTTTTTAAACCAGACTTTAAAGAACTTTTGAATGTAGCGTGGCTTATCTTAAACAATATAGGACACCCAGCAATGAAATTTAAAGCCTATGTGTGTTTATTGTTTTTAGTCTTTCCTACTTTATTTATCATTATATGGTGGTTAATGCACTCACATAAAGAAATGGAAGAATATGGAAACGCAGAATTTGCAAATCTTAATAACCCTGAAACTTGGGAAAAAATGGATTTAAGCAAAGATAAAGGCTTAATGCTTGGTTGCTTAGTGAAAAAAAGATTATTTAGAAAAGAAAAAAGAACTTTCATAAGGGCAACAAGACCCCTTGCTTGTATGGTAGTAGCTCCACCAGGAACAGGTAAAACAGCAAGTATTGCCTTACCAAATCTTTTTTCAATAGAAAACTCTTGTGTAGTGCTTGACATTAAGGGCGAACTTTATGATAAAACAGCAGGGTATAGACAGCAAAAGTTTAACAATAGAATTTTACGTTTTTCACCCTTTAGTGATGATAACACTATGTTTTTTAATCCCTTTGATAATATAGCCATTAAGGACTTAAATTTCATTTTAAGAATGAAACTTGCCGAACAAATAGCAAGCACCATTTTTGTAGGTGAAAAAGGAAAAGAAACAGACCATTGGCTAGTTTCTGCTAAGACCTTATTTACCTATTTTGCACTTTATAATATGCAAAAATATAATCACACCACCTTAGCCGACTTAGCACAAGCTCACAAGAAAGACTATTATAACGAGCTTAAAGGCGATTTTTTAAAAGAAGCGTGTGAAGAAGATGAATACACAGGAGAATTAACAAGAAATTATGATAAAGACACCTTTAAAATCTTTTTAAAACAAGTAAGCCACGATGAAGAAGTAGATGAGCTTATAAGAAATCAGTTTCGCTCGTGGAATGCAACGCCCGAACAAGAATTTGGCAGTATAAAATCAACCTATGATACCTATATGAAAATCTTTGCTAATCCTCAAGTTTCCAAGTCAGTTTCTAAAATGAGCTTTAACTATGATGATTTAAGAAATGAAAAAATCACTCTTTATGTGGTTATTGATAGTGGGGATATTGAAGTTTTAGCACCTTTGGTAAGAATATTAATAGAAAGCTTGTTTAAATATCTAATGACAAAGGAAAACTCAGACCCTAACAAGTTTATCTATTTTATCCTTGATGAATTTGTGCGTTTTGGAAAAATGCCTTATTTGCTTGAAGCTCCTGCACTTTGTCGCTCTTATGGACTAGTGCCTATTTATATCACTCAAAGCTACGAGCAGATTAAAAAATATTATGGTGATGATGACCAAAAGATTATTAGGGCAAACTCAGCCTATCAAGTGATATTTAGAATGAACAGCCCTGATGATGCCAAAATTTTAAGTGAAACAGTAGGGGATTTTACAAGGCAAAAAATCTCACAAAGCAAAGGCAACCTTGATATGTTTAAAAGAAATGATAGCGTATCTAATGAGGGCTATAAGCTTATCACCACACAAGATATTTTATCTAACCCAGCCGACCAAATTTACATATTAATCGGCGGATATTATAACCGCCCTATTAAAGCAAAGGTGAATATGTGGTTTAAGAACCCTGAGTGGAAAGGAGCAGATAAAATACCACTCAAAATAGAAGAAGAAAACAAAGATGAAGTAGAAAATAAAGAAGAAAGTAAAAACGATGAAGAAACTCAAAACAATCAAACGCAAGAAAATGATAGCACCAATGAAAGCAGTGAAGAAACAACTTCGCAAAATGAAAACAAAGAGGAACAACAAGAAGAAAAAGCCAACAATGAAAATTATGAAAGCAAAGAAGAACCAAAGGATATAAACGGATTTAAAAGCAGTGGCTTTAGTGGCTTTAGGGCTAGAAAATTATAATTTTTAGCCACTTAAGGATTATTTTGTGTAATTTTTAAGTGGCTAAATTAGCCAAATACTCAAAGAAAGGAAGTCTTATGGACAATAAGAACTTGACCGCACTAGAACTTGAAATACTTAAAGCAAAAAATGCTTTAAGCTCAGCAGAAGTGGCTGAAATGGACGACTTTTCTATAAAGCTTAAAGGCGATGAAATCATCAATTTTAACGACTGTATAGATTTATATGCCGATGAACACGACACGCCTAATGAATAGCGTTGAATGTCAATCTAAGCCACAAGTTGTAAGTTTTAATGAAGAAGTTTTAACTTACCTAACAATTATGTAACAATTAGAAAGGAACTACAATGAATGCAGATAACTTGATAAATAGCATAAAAAATGCTACTAATTCAATGTTAAAAATGGGTGCAGATTTTAATAATTTGCAAAAACAATCACAACAAACAGCTTTAAGTGATTATAAAGCGTGGGAGGATAAAACCAACGCCGAAAGAATCGACTCAATAGCTGAGTATCAAAGTAGGATTATTAACAGGGTTTTTGGAGTAGCTAAAGAGCAAAACAATAGAGACCTTGTATTTTGGCAAAAAGAGCAAAGCTCACAAGAACTTGACAAAAATATTCCCTACAACGGTGCAACAGGTAAGCCTTACACAAACCTAGATAACATTCTTATGAGAAGTGTAATGGCAATAGAAAATTACCAAGAGCCTATCTTTATGACAATGAGACAAGCCAACATTATGGGCGGTGTGCTTAAAAAAACAGGCAACACAACTCGCAATGGCAAGGAAGAATATGTCAAAGGCATAAAGGTAGTGCAAGTGAAGACAAAGGAATTTGTCCCTGAACTTGACGCAAATGGTAACAAGCAATATGAACCCGCATTCAAAAACGGACAGCCCGTTATGAAAAAAGACGGCACACAAGCTATGAATGTCAAGGGGCAAACAAGAGAATTGAAAGAACCTATGTTTGAAAGCGTAACGCTCTACAATGTGGCACAATTTGATAATCTTGACAGGACAAAACTCAAAGAGCTAGATATGGAATCTCTAAACAAAAATAGAGAGATACTAGGAAAAAACGCTCAAGCTGAAAAACAATTTGATTTCAAATACAAATCGCTTGAGGGTAAGCTCTTGCCAGAAACCTTAAAGAATTTAAGGGATTTCACAAAAGCGACCCAAACAGGTATGGACTTCAAGCCTATCATCATAAAAAAGGAAGCAAAAAAAGAGTATGTCCAAAACAAAGAACAAGGTATGAACAGATAGTGCAATAAAGTTTAAAATCCAAAGGTTTCCTTAACCTTTGGGTATTAAAATAATAATTTTAAACTATTCTTTTAATAGTTTAAAAATATTATTTAATGTTTTAAATAATATGATAAATATATTTATTTGATATATTTTAAACATTATTTTAAAATCTTAAATAATATAAAAAAATATAAAGGAAAAAGCGATGAGCGAAAGTATTATTATTATAGAAAGCCCTAATAAGCGAGAGAAAATTCAAAAAATTACAGGCTTTGATACCTATGCAACCATAGGGCATTTTAAAACATTAACAAAAAACTTTATCACAAATTATGAAAACTATGAATCAGAGTTTGATTTTAAAGATGAAGATGCAAAAAAAAGAATGAACTCTATCTTTTCAAAATGCGTTGATAAAGAAGTCATTATCGCCACAGACCCTGATAGAGAGGGCTATGCCATAGGTTATTTGTTTTACCAAATGATTAAAAACAAGGCAAAAAGCATTAAGAGGGCAGAATTTCACGAGATTACCGAAAGTGGTATTAAAAAAGGCTTAGAAAATGCAGTGCCTTTTACGAACACAAATTTTAAAGAATTTGAAGCCTTTAAGGCAAGGGCTGTAGGAGATAAGCTTGTAGGCTTTATTTTAAGCCCTAAATATATGAATTTAGCAGGAGATAAAAATGTCAGCATAGGCAGAGTGCAAAGCCCAGCTTTAAATCTTATAGTCAGTAAAGATGAAGAGATACAAGCCTTTAATGCCTTAAAAGAAGAGGAAAAAGTCTCTTACAAGGCAAGGGCTAAATGTCAAATCAATGATATTGAATTCAGTATAGACAGCAAAAAAATTTTAAAAGATAAAACTGAATTTCAAGGCTTTTTAGACTTTTTAAATCAATCAAAAGAAGCCATTTTTACTCAAATGCAAAAAAATGAAAGCAAGAAAAGCCCCGCAAAGCCCTTTAGAACAAGTCAGTTACAAGAAAAGGCAAATCAAGTTTTAGGTTTTGCACCTGATGAAACTATGCTTTTGGCTCAAAATCTCTTTGAAAATGGGCTTATCACTTATACAAGAACGGACTCAAACGCTTTAAGCGAGGACTTTTTAAACGAGGTTGAAAACGCTCTTAAAGATAAGGAATACTATCAAAGAAGAGTGTATAAAGCAGGTGAGCAAAGCCAAGCCGATGCACACGAAGCTATAAGGATAACACATATACACGAATTCAGTGAAATTGACAATATCTTTACAAAGGCAAACAACGAAAACGCAAAGTTAAATGATAAACATAAGAAACTTTACGAGCTGATTTATAAAAACTCCATTTGCTCACAAGCAAAGGATAAAATTACTGAAATAAACACCTTTGAATTTACAATTAACGGGGCTTTATTTACAACAAGCACTAAAAAAACGCTTTATAAAGGCTTTGAAAGCATATTTAATGAAGAAGAGGAAGAAAGCGATGAAAACGAGCAAGAAAGCTCACAAAATAACAATGTCGATTTAAGCAGCTTACAAGTTAATGATAAGGCTACTATTCTCAGTATAGAAAGCATAGAAGTGAAAAAATCCGCTCCAAGCCCTTATAAAGAAAGCTCTTTTATATCTTTACTTGAAAAAGAGGGCATAGGACGACCAAGCACCTATGCAAGTTTTTTGCCTACACTGCTTAAAAGGCAGTATGTAGAACTTAAAGCAAAAGGCAAAAACAAGCTCATAATGCCTACTGCAAAAGGCATTCAAGTCATTAAATTGCTAAGAGAAAAAGATGAATGGATAATACAAAGCGAATACACAAAGCTTATGGAAGATTTGCTTGATTCAATCACAAAAGGCGAAATAGGATATATAGACTTCATAAAGCCTTTGCATTCAAAGATGAACTTTGAAAAGATAAATAACGCAGGAAGTGAAGCCTCTCAAAAGCAAATTGAATTAGTTGAAAAGCTTTGCAAAGAACAAGGCAAGGAAGTGCCTACTGAAATTTTTAACGACTTTGCTAAAACAAAGGCTTTTATAGACGAGTTAATAAAAGCAAGTCAAACAAACAAAGCACCAAGCGAAAAGCAAATATCTTTTGCTGAAAACTTAGCTCAAAAGAACAATGTAGAATTACCACAAGATTATAAAACAAGGCGATTGATACTTTTAGCTAAAATTTTATAGGATTTTTTCTAATCAATTTTAACAAAATTTTATACAAATTTTCATTCTTAACTTTAACATTATATC